>CAZNWT010000020.1:0-49746 GCA_964576795.1 uncultured Victivallales bacterium | reverse complement strand
TGATCACCAATGCAGGTGTACTCGCCCTCAATAGCACCAATGCGGTGTTGGACATCTCCGGAGCCGGGACGCTCACGGGCGACACCAACTCTTATCTTCTTCTCGACACAGGGGAATTCAAGCCGGGCCCAAGCTTTGTGTTGACGAATCTCAATATTGCCGAGCGTGGATTGCAGAGCCAGACGATCAACACCGACCTGACCATCGGAACTAACGGCGTTCTGACCCACTGCGACAATGGGTTGGTCGAAGTTCACAGGCTGAACCTGACGATCAACGGCAATCTTACCATCACGAACGGCGGCGTTGTTACCGGCAACGCACGCGGCTACCAGACCGAAGCCGGGCCCGGCGAGCCGGCGGATGGAAACTCACCCGCCGCGCATGGCGGCTGGGACGGAGAGCACCAGGGACTGACCACCTACGGCTCGATTATCGCGCCGACGAATCTCGGCAGCGGCGGCTCCTGGGCAAAGGGAGCGGGTGCAATTGAATTGCATGTGACCGGCACACTGAATGTTGGGGGGGACATTACAGCGAACGGAGCAACGGCAGGCAACTATGGCGGCGCCGGCGGCAGTGTCTTTCTTACAGTGGGTGCCATAACCGGCAATGGAGCGGTCACAGCCAACGGTGGCTGTGGTGCTGGTGGGGGCAGGGTCGCCGTATATCTGACAAACACCACCAGCTTTGGCGGTGTAGCTTTTGAGGCGTTGGGAGGATCGGGGAACGGCAATGGGGGCGCCGGCACCGTTTACATGAAGACGGAAGACCAGGATCACGGCACGCTCATCATCGACAATAACGGCATGAACGGCGCACCGACAATGATTATGGCCGACGTGAGCGATACCGAGGTCGGTTCGGTCATAATCCGAAACAGCGGGGTCTTGCAACTCGACGATAACCAGCTGCTTGCCGTCTATGGGAGCTGGAGCAATGGCGCAACGTTTACCGCAGACAGCGACAGCGCCGTGTTTCTAGAGGGGACGAATACGGCGACCGTGTACGGAAGCTCAACTTTCTACGGCCTCACCTGCACCAATGCCGGAAAGACGATCAACTTCGAGATCAGCAAGACCAACACAATCGCAGCGGGTGGCGCATTGACTCTGACCGGCCTGAACGGAGATGATATCATTCTTCGTCCGACGGCAGACGGCACACACTGGAACCTGGAGCTGACGTCGGGGTCGTCGCATTCGGTCTCGTATGTCGATGTCCGCTACTCCGATGCGAGAGGGGGTGATGAAATTCAGGCGCCGACGGGAACCAATAGCGGCAACAACGTTTATTGGAACTTCCTTGGTGGCGTGTTGATCACGTGGGAGGGCGGTACAGACACGGACTGGGGCAACACGAACAACTGGAGCAATGGCAAGTTGCCGTCCCAATTGGATGTCGTACTCATTCCCGATCAGACCCTTGACCCGGTACTCGACGCCAACCGCATCATCGCCGGACTGACGAATCAGGCCGGGGCGATTTTGAACCTAGACGGGCACAATCTGATAGTGACAGGAAGTGCCGATATCCATGGCACGATTACGGCCGTGGGTACGGAGACCGTCACGTTCGGGGGTGATGTGGCTTTTGTGAGCAATACGTTCAATCAGGGAAACTCGACCATCGTGCTCAGCGGCAGCAGTGCGCAGTCGTTCACAGCGAACAACAATAGCTTCTATGATATTGCGGTCAACAATGTCGACGCCACGGTGACGTTCGGGGATGGATTCAGTGCGCACGACCTGGTGCTGGCCAACGGCACGAACGCAGTAGTGTTTGGAGATGCGTTTTCCGGCCACAGAATTGATATCACCAACAGTTCTGCCACGGTGATTTTTCAGGCCAGTGCCGTGTTGGACGTATTCAACTGTGTATCGCCGGCCGCCTCGCTCACGTTTGACGATGGCTCGACATATGCGTTCACTAATTTATTGCTGAGCGGAACAGGCGGGAACCTCATCACGCTGCGCTCGGCCGGTGGGAGCACGTGGAATCTGAACGTGTCGGGCTGGCATTCGGTCCAGCATGTGGATGTTCAGGACAGTGATGCCAGCGGCGGGGACAAAATCTTCGCGGCAGATTCCGTGCATGACGGCAGCACAGTTAACTGGGACTTCGGCACATGGCACGTCTGGGACGGATCGGATTCAACGGCGTGGGCACTGGCAGACAACTGGACGAACAATACCGTACCGGACACAAGCAGTTATGTGCTGATTGACGGTAACGGGAGTTTTGCACCACTCATTTCCGGGGCAACCACAGTGAAGCGGCTCATCGTCGGTTCGCTTGTGACTTCCATGCTGACAGTTAACACGAATCTGGCGGTGACCGACGACATGTTGATTGGTCAGGCAGGCACATTGACACACAGCGGACCGGAGACCAGTGAGGCATACCGGACCATTCTAACAGTTGGGGACGATTTAGCCATCGCTGAAGGCGGCTCGATTGATGTCAGCGGCAAAGGATACACGAAGCGTTATGGGCTCGGCAGGCCAGCGGACGGCAACTCACCCGCGGCACACGGTGGGCGCGATGGCGAGCATCAAGGCATTGACACGTACGGCTCGATCCTCGCGCCCATCAACTGGGGCAGTGGCGGCGCTTGGGCTCAAGGCGGAGGCGCCATTGAACTGCACGTGGCAGGCACACTGAATGTTCTGGGGGACGTCACGGCAAACGGAGCAACAGCAGGCAACTATGGCGGCGCCGGCGGCAGTGTCTATCTTACAGTGGGCGCCATAACCGGCAATGGAGCGGTCGCAGCCAACGGTGGCTGTGGCGCTGGTGGGGGCAGGATCGCCGTATATCTGACAAACACCACCGGCTTTGGCGGTGTATCTTTTGAGGCGTTGGGAGGATCGGGAAACGGCAATGGGGGTGCCGGAACCGTGTGCCTGAAGACCAAGGATCAGGCACACGGCACGATCTTCATCGACAACAACGGAATGTCCGCCAATGGAGACACACCAATTCCACCTACCACGAACACCGTGCTAATGGAATTACAGGACACCTCCTTGATCATAACAAACTATGGAAACGTCACTATGACAACCAACGAATGGGTGGGTGACATCCTGATTTACACCAACAGCTCCATGACCCTGACCAACTTTTATCTCCACGTTGATTTGCTAGAGCACAGCCTGGAGAATCCGAATGACAAGCATCCAGACGATTCCACCAATCGCGTTGACCATTATGATCAAATTCTCTGGGAAGGCTTGCCGCCGAACACTGTGTTCATGTTCCGGTAGGAAGATGCGCAGCTCAGAGAGCCGCGCTACTGGGGAGTGCGAAGCAAAGTAGAGCGGTGTCCCATGGAGCAAAGCGAGAAACGTGTGAAGGAATTTTTGACAGGATCAACGAGATCAACAGGTTTTGAGAGGAGTCTCACGTCTCGACAATCGACAACATTGACAAACATTTATCAGCGACTTACCCCAGTCGCCATATCGTTTGCTGAACTCCTCCCAGTCCTCTCCTCTGACAGATTCGAACAAGCTAACAATCTCTTCCATCGACACCAACGACTGCAACTGCCACCGCCGCGGCTGCTCCCGACTCACTGGCCCCAACGACTTCTTGATTTTTTCAACAAACCCCGTACCACCAATAATCACTAGTTGTCTCTTGACCTCGCCTTTAATGGATGACCCCTCAGTCACCATTGTTGATCGTGACCGTTGCAGCGCTGGCTTTCATGCCTGCTCCACTAGCTTCACGCGCAGGATCGAAAGGGGTGACACCTCGACGCGGTCCGTCGTCGGTCGGGCCTTGAGCCGTATGAATGTGCCAGTTGTCGTTGTTCCTATGAATCCCTCTACCTCTGCACCGGTGACATTAAATCCGCTAAGTGACACCTCCGCACTCTCGCGAAGGTCGCGGTTGGTCAGGAATAGCCATGTGTGGGTGTCGTCCGTTAGACACAGGGCATCCACCGGCGCAACGTCGTGTTCCGAATCTGTTGCCACGTCAAGCGGCACGCGCTGTCCCGGAAGGGCGGCGCGGTAGAGTTTGAAAATCTCGACGGCATCGGTCACCTCGACCTCAGCACCCCAATGATTCAAGATGCCCATGCAGTTTACGAGATTGTAAAAGTGCGCGATTTCAAAATCCGGCGCCATGGCCGCGAACCGGTGGATCGTCCCCGCGATAAAAAGGCCATGCAACACCGTTGGGGGTTCCTCAAACGCGCGTCCGTCCCAGTGTGAAGCCTGGTGCCACCAATTCCACTCTGCAACCCCGACGTTCCAATTGGCGCCCTTCGATCTACTTTCGGCGATGAAAGCGCAGGTGTCAGTCTGAAAATCACGCAGGCAGGTAGAAAGCTTCTCGAGTTGAGTTTGTGGCTCCGCGAGGGGGTCGCACCCTCCATACTGTTGAAATTGGACAACATCGATCAACTCATGTTCCGCAATGAGAACGTCCTTCCAGGGCGTGCTTGAATTCGGCCCCGTCAGCCCACCGCGCCCCATTACGGCAACGATTCGGCTCGATGGGTAGTTGTCTTTGACCCTTGGTACGAAAGTTTGCAGCACATGTGCATACATATCCGGCGTCATATGAGCCGTCGTGTCATGGTACGGGTGATTTGCGATGTGCCAGTAGATCAGCGGGGGTTCAACACCCGCGTTTCGGAACCAGTTTGCGCAGTAGGTAGCAAATGCCTCCGCTTCTTCAGGTGTGCCAGTAGCCACATTCAAGGTCAGAGTGGGCACGATGTCCTGGTCGAGACAGAGTTGTAGGTACTCGTCGAGTCCGAAATCGTAGTTCAGATGCCAATCCTGATGAAACGCCGCCTCAAGCATGGCCGGCCGAAGGTGTACGGGCCCCGTGCCATGTTGCCAGTTGTAAGCATTTGCAACAATGCCCCCCGGGAACCGCAACGACGGAATCTGCATGCGTGCCATTTCATCAACGATGCGCGTGCACAGCAGCGGCTCGTCCTTAGGGCGAAGGTGTATCTGGTCGATCCAAAAAACGCCAAGGCCATCCACTCTGAGCGAAAGGCGTGCTTCGTCGTCATCTCGGCTGACGGTGAGCGGCACGGTGTAGCGTTTGAAATAGGAGGTGTCGATGGAAATGGTACCGCTGTCGTACTCCGGGGATCGTGAGGCCAAAGGAAGCAACGCGATCTTGAGCGTCACCGGCTCGTGCCTGACCCGAGCCCACAGTTCGCACACCAGTTCTTCTCCCGCCTTAACCGGCACTTTGTTCTGATGCAGTGCTGGGGTTCCATGGGGTTGTGACATCTGGACATGCTGGGCCTCTGACCCCATCAGTCCTGCCCCTGGCGTCAATTCGTAGGCGTTCCGCCCCGCACTGGCTCCCTGCCATTCCGGGGCAACGCCCGTCATGCGATGCGGGGGGCCAACAAACTTTGGATTCCGGAGCCGGTCGGACAGCAGTCCATCTGCCGTGGTCAGGCACATCTCGACATTGTGGCCTAGGATCAGTGCTGAAACAGGTTGTCCCTTGGCGTTTTCGCGTGTGACTTTAAGCTTCATCGTTCGTGATCCTTTTGGATTGTGCTACTTTGAAGAGAGCATGTGCTACCATTTTCGTGGATTATAGAACAGAAAATATCATTACTGGCCTGGGTGCGCACGCGCCGTGAATGCCAGGTTGCCGAGCTGCTACGGCGTTAGGGAAGAGCGCAGGGACAAACCTTTCCTTCAATCGCTCACCGAGCCGCGCCCAGGTGCGGTGAGCGGCTTCAGCCCATCGCCCGGCACACGGATCATGCTGCTGAAGATAAGCATCACGACCGCAACACCCGCCGCGCAAGCGAACACCATCTGGTGTCCATACGCAACCCACAGCAGGCCGCCGAGTATCGGCATGCACATCGAGACCGCATGGTTGATGGTTACGCCTAGCGACAGCGTCGGGGCAACGTGGTCCGGCCGCTCAACAATGCGCGACAGGTAGGTGGTCCGCGCCATGTTCACACCGAACAAAAGCAGATCGCCGATGAAGCAACCATAGAGCAACCATAGCGCGATGCGCGGATCAGGTACCAGATGCGATAAACCGTACCCTGTGCAGACAAGAAAGACACAGACCGAGTCGGCCATCAGGATCGTCCGCTCCCCCAGTCGATCAATGAGTCGCCCCAGCAACGGTTGAAAGAAGATTCCGAGCAGGGCTGCCGCGATCCAGAGCTTCGCAATGACGTGAGCCGGTTGGTCGAAAAGCCGAATCAGGACCCACGGACCGAACGTAATGAAGACCTGCTTACGCGCACCAAACAGCACCGACAGCACGTAGAACAGCCAGTAGTCACGCCGCCAGATCCAGCGGGGTCGCTTTAAATGCGCTCCCGGCAATTGCATCTGCAGAAAGACCAACCCGGCCAAAATGGCGACGCACCCGCCCAGCAGGAACATGTTAGCATATGAGAGTTGCACGTACTGCATCAGTCCCCAGACGCTGCCGCATCCCACTGCCGAAGCTGCGATGCCCGCAGCGCGGACCTGACCCAGTCGTGTCCCGCGATTGTCGGCATCCGCGAGATGCATCGTAATCGAGTCCGTCAACGGCATCAGCAGATGGACGCCGGCACTCCAGAGGACCGTGAAGACAACCATCAACCACCAGCCGCCACCGAATATCGCCAGACCAATCATGCCCAGCCCGACCGCGAACGCGGCCCCAGCAGCCAGCGCGGTCTCCGGCAGGAAGAAGAACAGGCCCGTGGCGACGACAACCAGAAACCCGGGCAGTTCTCGCGGGAACTCCAGCAACCCGCGCATCGCCGCACTTATCTGGAACGTATCACTCAGGAAGTTGTTGAATATGGATTCAAAAATCCCGCCTGCGATTCCGAGAAAAAAGGTCGCCTGTATAAACCGCCGGAACAGCACCGGCATTCTGCAAAATTTTCTAACCATACCCAACATGACAGCACCCTACCCCGACACCACATCACCAACAAGCCAAGTCACACGGTAAGTGCAAATCATCGGCACGACCAAAACCACCTGTTGGCGCAGGCAGCTACAAAGAATCTACTGCGGAAAGCTCTAAGTTTAACGGTTACTTTTTCTTAATAGAAAACCCCCTACTGATTCCTGAAGTGCTTTTTTTGAAGATTACGCGGGTGACGGGCGTCTTTAATGATATAGGATGTCGAAGACCACGAAATTTACTAATACAGAAGGAGACTGAAATGAAACACGTCTTGATGCTACTCACCCTTGCCCTAGCGGCTCTGGCGCCGGCCTATTCCGGCGAGATCGGTTTCGATGAGAAGTTCGCCCTCTCGGATGACCGGGCGGCTACACTCAAAGAGCTCATCCCGGGCACCCCGGATTATTACTACTACCACTGTCTGCACCACCAGCAGCTAGGCGAATTTGGCAAAGTGGACGCATTGCTGAAGCCCTGGATCAAGCGACATGGGCACACCTCGCGTGTCGAAGAGATCACAGACCGCCAGGCTCTCCTAACCTACGACAAGAACCACAAGGCTGCCCTAGAGCGCATCCGTTACCGGCTCGGGCTCCACTTCAACCACCATAAGCGAAACCTGGACCACAAACCCAACTTCGCAACGCGTCTCAATCAAAACACCATCAGCTGGCAGACACTGCAGCGACGCGCATTTTCCCGGCACTCGACCAGCCTGCACGATTTTGAGGATACCGCCCTCGATATCCTGGTGAAGCAGAAGCTCAAACCGGAATATCGCCGCAACTTGCTAAGCCGCATCAAGCGACCCGACCATCCCCACATGGCCAAACTCGTGATCGACGATCTTAACGCCAAGCACAGCGGCAGGTTCGGGAGTCACAAGATACACAGCCAGCTGTTGCTTACTCAGCTTGACGCATGCATCGCACTCAAGCCTGACCTACTTAAAGATACCAAGTTCATCAACGCCTATCTGACGAAACTGCGCCCGGATGCAGATATCGACTGGAAACATGATCCGCAGGAACGGAAGGCGTACTACGAACGCATGTGGGCATTTGTGCAACGGCTTCCGGCATCACAGAACTCACTGAAGGCACATGTCCTGTTTCATCGCCTTGCCTACGATCGCAGCGAGGGCACCTATGATAAGGCGCGCTTCATGGAGTACATCAAGCTGCCTCGCAACGTGACCTACATCAACCACACGTATTCGCAGAAGCCAGAGAACCGTCATGTGCGCGCCAACCTGTCTGCCAACTACAAGACCTACACGATGCTGGTTAGCGTGCAAACCGACGAGCCACTAGTGCGCGACTTTCTTGCACAGTTTCTGCTCGATGCTGAGGACTACAAAGCGTTTCTGCCTTATATCGAATCGAACTATCTGAAGCGCCTCTTCGCCGAGACCAAAGTGCTCAATAGTGTCGGTGATATGGAGCGCTGGTACTCGCTGCTGACACCCAGCGAATACAAGGCATTGAAAGAGAGGATCGATATCGAGTTTCTCCCCACAAACAAGGAAGTCGTCGCCGCAGCCGACGCCGTCTCTCTCGAGGTTGCGCTCAAGAACGTGGAGAAGCTGATCGTCAAGACCTACCGCATCAACACGATGAACTACTACCGAGACCACATGGCGCCGGTTACGACCGCCATCGACCTAGACGGACTGGTTGCCAATGAAGAACAGGTCATTCGCTACGAACAGATCCCGCAGCGCCGCCATGCTGAGACCTTTACCTTCCCGACCATCCAGGAGCCGGGCGTCTACGTTATTGAGCTGATCGGCAACGGCAAGAGCAGCCGTGCCCTAGTGCAGAAGGGACGCATGACCTTCACTACCCGTTTGGGTTCCGCGGGCCACGTTTTTCGCGTTTATGATGACGCTGGCGTGCGCGTCAACACCGCTTCTCTATGGATCGACGGACACCGCTACGAAGCGGATAGGGATGGCGAGATCGCCGTTCCGTTCAGTACAAAGCCGGGCAACCAACGTTTCATCGTCACTCACAACGGTTTCTCTGAGCTGCACAACTTCCAGCACCAGGCCGAAACCTATACCTTCCCGACCGGTTTCTACGTTGATCGTGAAACCCTCATCGACGGCGGCACCTGCAGGCTGTTCGTCCGTCCCCAACTTCTGCTCAACGGGCATGCGGTCGACGTAAACCTGCTCGAGAAGGTGGTTCTGACCATCACTTCTGTTGACAGCGAAGGCATCAGCAGTGCCAAAACCATCAAAGACTTCAAGCTCTTCAACGACAAGGAGTCGATCTATAAACTCAAGGTGCCGGAGAAACTCACCTCTCTCTCTTATTCGCTCACCGGTAAGATCAATAACATCAGCCGCGCGAAGGAGGAGGATCTCTCCGCCACAGGCAGCATAACAGTCAATAGTATTGATCGCACCGCCTTCACCGAAGACATGCATCTGCGCCATGCCGCAGACAGCTACATTGTTGAAATCCTGGGCAAGACAGGTGAAGCCCGAAAAGCCCGCCCCGTTCAGATCGAACTGAAGCATCACGACTTCAAGGATCGCGTGCATACCACGCTGATGACCGACCCGCACGGGCGTGTGGACTTGGGCGCATTGAAGGATATCGACTGGGTCAGCGCCAAGCTGGACAACAGCGTCTCACACCGCTGGAGCATGGTACGTGACCGGCATGCCGCCGCAAATGACATCCATGCCCCTGTCGGCGAAGTGATCACCGTTCCGTATATGGACACGATGCCGAAAGATGTTGCCGATGTGGTCTCGCTGCTGGAGCAACGTACTGGCACCTTCGTGCGCGATGTGCGCGACCACGCCCGCATCGCCAACGGATTTGTCACGATCTCGGACCTCGATGCCGGCGACTACAGCCTCTATTTCAAACGCACTGGTGCCAGTCGCGTTATCCGTATCACGGACGGACGTCACGATGCGCAGGTCGCCGTTTCACGCGACCGACAGCTCGAGCTGGTGAACTCGCGCCCGCTGCAGGTCACCGGCATTACGGCAGATGCCAAAGCCGGTACGGCAACGGTTCAACTGCGATACGCTACCGATGACACCCGTGTGCACATCATCGCCACCCGCTACATGCCGGAAGAGGATATCTATCGTCAACTCGGCGCTCCGCAGCTGATGGGCCCCGGCTGGGCTCTGACCGGGCGTCCGCTGAGTACGTATATGTCCGGCCGCAAGATCGGCGACGAATACCGCTACATTCTTGAGCGCAAGTATGCCCACAAGTACCCGGGCAATATGCTTCGACGTCCGAGCCTATTGCTCAATCCCTGGAGTCTGCGCAAGACCGACACCAACAAAGACAACGCCAAGGAAGGTGACGCGTGGGCGGCAAACGAGCAATTGCGTCGTTCTCAAGCTTACGGAGGTGCCGGTGGTCGGGGCTCCAACGGCGCTGGTTCAAGCGCCGGCTACATAACGCCAAACCTGGATTTTCTCCCGGAACCTGCACTCATCCTGAGCAACCTGCAACCCGACAAGAACGGGGTAGTTACTGTAGACCTGAAGCAGGTCGGCCCCCGTCAGCAGATTCACATCATGGCCGTCAATGCTGACAACGCCGTATACCGCGAAGCCTCCTTGCCAGCCGACTGGCGCCAGTACCGCGATTTGCGCATGGCACGCATCCTTGACCCGGAGAAGCATTTCACCGAGCAGAAGCTCATCAGCATTGCCGCTGCCGACAAGCCATTCGTGCTGGAGAACGTGCGCACCTCTAAGATGGAGGTCTACGACTCGCTGGCGAAGGTCTACGGCCTGCTCGCGACGCTCAACACCGATGCCACCTTCAAAGAGTTCAGCTTTATTCTCGCCTGGCCAGACATGGACCCGGCAAAGAAGCGCGAACTCTACAGCAAGTACGCCTGCCATGAATTGAGCTACTTCCTCTACAAGAAGGACCCGGCATTCTTTGAGTCCGTGATCAAGCCCTACTTGGCCAACAAGAAGGACAAGACCTTCATGGACCACTGGCTGCTGGGCAGTTCTCTTGAAACGTTCCTCAAGCCCTGGCCTCACGCCCGCCTCAACATGGTCGAGCGCGTTCTACTCGGTCGTACGATCGCGGCCGAACACGCCGCCGCTGCACGGCACGTGAAAGACCGCTACGACCTAGTTCCTCCAAACATTGAGCACTTCAACCACCTCTTTAAAACAGCAATTCGCGGAAGTGCGCTCTCAGCCGACGTCGGTCTGCTCGCGAGTGTCTCCGAAGAGTTGGAGGAAGGCACATTTCTGGCTGATATGGAGGTCAACGCTTTCGCGGTGGATGGTCTCCGTCGATCGGATGCGCCCGCGCCCGCCATGCGAGCTATGTCCAGCAGAGTGGCCAAGAGCAAGAAGGCTGAAAAAATGATGGGGATGGCAGTCATGGACGAGGTGTCTGCACCTATGATGAAAGCCACAGGCGAGATCCGCAACGCGGAATTCAAGCGGGATGCTTCGCGCCGCAAACGTGTCCGCCAACTCTATCGCAAGCTAGACAAAACCGAAGAATGGGTTGAGAATAACTACTACAAGCAACCGATCGAAGCCCAGCTCGCCGGGCTCGTCCCCGTTTGCGGTTTCTGGAAAGATTTTGCCGCCCACAACGTGGGCACACCGTTCCTCTCCATTCACATCGCCGAGGCCTCGCGCAACTTCACCGAGATGATGTTCGCGATGTCGGTGCTGGACTTGCCGTTTGGATCGACCGAGCAAAAGATGTCGCGTGACGGCCTGCGTGCAACCATGGTCCCAAGCTCGCCGGTTGTAGTCTTCCACAAGGAGATCACCCCCGCAGGCCAGACGCCCGCCGCGCAGAAGCTGCTGGTCAGTCAGAACTTCTTTGCCATGAACGATCGGTACCGTCACGAGAACAATGAACAGTTTGACAAGTTCGTCACGAAGGAGTTCCTATTCCACACCGTCTACGGGTGCCAAGTCGTGTTGACCAATCCGACCTCGACCCGCCGCAAGGTTGACGTATTGATGCAGATTCCGAAAGGCGCGCTGCCGGTTCAAAATGGCTTCTTCACCCGAAGCCAGCATACTCAGGTGCAGCCCTACTCGACGCAGAAGTTGGAATATTATTTCTACTTCCCGTTCTCTGGCGACTACGCCCACTTCCCGGTGCACGTTGCACAGGATGGAGATCTCCTTGCCTACACCGATGCCTTCGCGTTCCATGTGGTCGACAAGCTCTCAAGCATCGACAAAGCATCGTGGGACTATATTTCGCAGTTTGGCAGTGACGAGGAGGTCATCCACTACCTCAACGAGCACAACGTGGACCGGTTGAATCTCGACCTAATCGCGTTCCGCATGAAGAACCGCGCCTTCTTCGATCACGCCATCTCACTGCTTGAAGCGCGCCATGTCTACAACGCGACGCTGTGGTCATACGGAATCCATCACGATGCCATTCCGGTCGCCCGCGAATTTCTGCAGAACTCTCGCTTTGCAACTATGGTCGGCTTCTATATCGACTCGACGTTGCTGACGCTTGACCCCGTCGCGCGGCATAGCTACCAGCACAAGGAATACTGGCCACTGGTTAACGCGCGCACCTACCAACTCGGAGCGAAACGCAAGATCCTGAATGCCCAGTTCCATGAGCAGTACATGCGCTATATGCAATATCTGCGCTACCGACCTGCGCTTACCGAAGCCGATGAGGCTGCGGTCGCCTACTATATGTTCCTGCAGGATCGCATTGATGAGGGGCTCAAGTTCTTTGACCGTGTCGAGCGCGAAAAAGTGCCGTCTGCCATGCAGTATGACTATATGCAGGCCTATGCTGCGTTCTACCGCTCTGGCGCTGAAGCAGCACTCAACATCGCAACTCGCTACAAAGACCACCCGGTCGACCGCTGGCGCAAGCGCTTTGCCCAGATCACGGCCCAGGCCGAAGAGATTACTGGCGGAAAGGCCATAGTTGTCGACAAAGACGACCGCGCCCAGCGTCAGGCACAACTCGCCGACACCGCCGTCAGCCTGGACTTCAAGATTGAAGACCGCAAGATGGTGGTCACCTCGCAAAACCTGACGTCCTGTCGCGTGAACTACTACCTAATGGACATTGAGCTGCTCTTCTCCAAGAAGCCGTTTGTGCAGGAGATCTCCGGCCAGTTCTCGGTGATTCAGCCCAACGAAACAGACACGATTAATATGTCCACCGGAGAGAAAACCACTACGGTACCGCTCCCGCATCAGTATCGGGACCGCAACGTGATGGTTGAGCTGGTCGCCGATGGCATCCACAAGTCACAAGGCTACTACCCGCATTCGCTCGCGCTACAGATCACCGAGAACTACGGCCAGATCCGCGTCGCCCACGAGAAGAGTGGCAAACCACTTGCAAAAGTCTACGTCAAGGTCTATGCCCGCATGAAGAGCGGCGAGGTGAAGTTCTACAAGGACGGCTATACCGACTTGCGTGGCCGGTTTGATTACGCATCGCTCAACACCAACGAACTCGACCACGTCGAGCGCTTCGCCCTCCTTATCATGAGCGAGACATACGGCGCCCTCATCCGCGAAGCCATCCCGCCAAAGCGGTAGTAGAGGGGGGGGAGATGCTCGGAGGTCAGGGTCCCGTACTGAAATCAGTTGTCACTTATGGTAGTGCGACAACAGCAGCACCGATGGAGTTTGACGGCAAAGGTGACGAAACGGTTTGTATCCAGCCTTCGCGCTACGCTTGCTTAAGTCTACGCTGCGTTACACCCACACAAAACAGCAGACAAGTTCGGTGGAGTTCTCGAGGCAGTTTGCGATGTAAGGATGCTGATGAATATGGAGCCTATATTGCAAATTTTTTCGTAAACTGAACTGCAACTAACGTCTCCACTAACCTTTCCGGGAACTACTTCGGATCTGCCGGGCTTTGACTGATATGGAAATATGACCACCGCAACGCGTGACAACTTTTAACCGCGGGGAGCAATGACAACAGGCCACACACTCGATAATGCTCCTTAACCAATTGAGACACTTGTAGCGTCTTCTTTTTTTTCGAAACATACTGGACGTCCGATACGCCACCTATTAAAGTGTGTAAGTGTTCGTACATTTGAGAGCGAGCACAAAGATTGAGATACCTTTGAATGGGACAATGAATGATCATTTATCAGAAAGCCAATACGGACTGGCTAGCCGCCTGCAGCGTGGGCATTAGTGTCCACTGGACGGCTCAGACCGCGCCCCGAAAGGGGGTGGCCCTGCCGTTCACGGATGCCGTGGCCCACTTCCAGATGAACGAATTCCTTGGCGCGGTGGAGGCGAGCGGTGCGGATTATGTCATCTTCACATTGACGCACGCCCTGCAGATGCTTCCATGTCCACATCCGATCATCGACAGCATCCTGCCCGGTCGAACCGCAGAACGCGACCTGCTCGGCGACATGGCCCAGGGGTTGGCTAGGCTAGGGAAGAAGCTGATCGTTTACTACAACCATTCGTGCAACGGCGCAGATGATCTGCCTTGGACGCACGCCGTTGGCTACCATGACTGCGAAAAGACCCGGTTTGCTGAAAATATCTGCTCCATCGTGCGGTGGATGGGTGAGCGTTATGGTCAGGCCATCCAGGCATGGTGGTTCGACAGTTCCTATTCTCTGGACCCGCGTGGTCCGAACAATTCGGTGTCGACGGATATGTGCGGCTTTCGGTTCCCGTGGGAGGAGATGACCGTCGCGGCTAAGGCCGGCTATGCGGGACGCTTGGTTACTTACAATGCCGGAATCGCAAGCACGTTTCTCTACACCGAGCATCAGGACTATTTGGCTGGGGAGCTCACTGACCTTAACTCACCACCTCGTGCACGATTCATGGACAATGGGCTGCAATGGCATGGCTGGACATGCCTGGATGATCAGCGCTGGGTGTACAGCGACAACAGAACAGAATCACATCCCCCACTATATTCCGATGAAGCCTTGTTGGCGTTTCTGCGCACTTGCAGAAAGCACCAAGCACCAATGTGCTTCAATGTGATTTCCTATCAGGACGGATCACTGTCTGAAGCCTCCGTCCTCCAACTGAACCGCATCACAAAGGAATTACGAGATCTTGTGATTAAGTAATTAGACATTTAAGCTGAATCTATGATTAATGTAATAGCGTCAATAAAAGTACAATCTTCTCAATTCAAATCATTCATTCAGGAAGTAGATTCAGCAATTGTCACTGTCATTGAAAAATGGGAATCTTTTAATATGCTCAAAGCCCACTTTACTGCACTTCATATGATTTAGTATAAATCGCAAGTTGAAAATATGGTTAAAAGTGTTTCCCTGAAAATTCTAGAGAACGTCTGAAAAATCATTGCACCGAAACGCTTCCCGCTGTCGAGGAACGAGGAAGACTTCGTGACCTCAGCTATTCAGTTGCCAGATCGTAAAGTTCAGCACAGCCGCGAATGCCGTCCATAGCGTGTAGGGCACGAGCAGCAGTGCCCCCGCCAGCTTGACCTGCCAGAACAGGAGGATCGTCACCAAGAGCGTGGCGAGCAGTATCAGAATCTCCGCAAACGCCCAGCCGGGTTGATGCAGGGCAAAGAAGAGCGGCGTCCAGAGGGCGTTGAGCAGCCACTGCATCAGGTACATAGTCAACGGTAGGCGCTGCACCTTCCATCCACCCTCGCGCCACACCAGCCACGCAGCCACGGCCATCATGATGTAGAGCGTAGTCCACACCGGCCCGAACACCCAGCCGGGGGGATTCCATGCAGGCTTGATAAGGTCGGCATACCACCCGCCAGTCGAGACGAATGCACCGGTCGCCGCTGCGCAGAACGTCAGAGCCAGCCAACCGATCAAAGCGCCAATTTGCATTACCTTCGGATTCCGGTAATTCGCCTTGCCGCCCCAGAGTGTGTATTGCATTGCCATAAACCTCACCATATCGCCGTAACCACGGCCGTGGTGACAATATACGCCTTAGGGGGGTCCCGAATCGAACTCAAACGGTCTCAACCCCGATATTTAGGCTCTTCACTGAAATGCGTAGGGACACACCGTCTCTCCGAAACATACCCCCCCCCTGCTCGTGGCCGGACAAAAAAGGGGGGGGTGCATGGAATTAAAATGGCAGGAGTCTTTTCTTTAGCACCTTTTTGGTTTTCCGCTATATTTCCAGCAAAAGCTCCCGCACCCATGACCGCAACACCCAATAGCAACACCCCGACCACCTTTGTGAACCGAGTTATACCCAGCTCCTTGTTTGGCAAGGCATTCCGGAGCCCCAACATCTGGAGGCGCCTATGCTTGCTGACATCATAAACGCAAGGGGGAAATCGCTTATTGAAAGCGAGCAAATAAAGAATAGAAAACGATAGACCGAAAGCATAGGCCTTCTGTGCGTAAGCCCTTGCTTCCTCTGCTAACTCCTGTTCAAGTCCCAGAGTACCATTTGGGTCTGTCCCCAAGCGTCCCTCTACAAACCGTTCGCGCCTCCGCAGCTCCGTGGTGAATCTTCTCGCGGGCTAGGCAATTATCGAATGCAGCTTGGGCTCGAGAAGCGAAAAACGTTCGGAGGCCGCACAAACGCATGGGTTTTCTTCGCTTTGCGCTTCGTTTGTGATATATATGAATCGAGGAGACTGACGATGATTACACCTGTTGAACAGACCTATCGCAACCCTCGTGGTTCTGCTGTTCCGCGCTATGGTCTGCTGAGTCGCTTGTGGCGTGCGCTCAAGATGGCTTTTGTTTCTTTTGGCCTGTTTTTGGCTTTTGTTGCTCTTGTCGAGTGCTTGCAGGCCTATAAAATCCTCCGCGACATCAGCCCCGTTCTGGGATGGATATTTGTCGTCGGACTCATAGCACTTCTCGCTACGATGTCTGCCAGATTTCTTGTGATTATGGCAAGTAGACCTCCGGTCCTTACGCCTCCCGCTATCCCGGATCTTGATAACGCTTCGTCTTCCCATATTCGCCATTACACACGATATATTTCTAACGTTCTTGATAGGCTTTCAGACAACCCGCTTGTCGTCGTTGATGGACAGAAGCTTCAAGAACACGCGACGCAACTGAGGAGAAGGCTCAAGAATCGCACCGCACCGCAAGAGATTCTTGCAGATATCATTGATACGGTTGAAAACGTAATCACTCCCGCCGTCGAACCCCTGGACAAGATGGCGAAGAAGAAGGTTACGGATTGTGTTCGCGATACGATGCTCGCGGTCACCGTGAGTCCGTGGCGTTCTGTCGACCTGTTTGTGGTTCTCTACAGGAACGGAAAAATGGTGCTTGATGTGTCTGCCATCTACAATGGAAGACCTCGATTCCGGGAACAGGTTGAGATTGCTACCGACGTATTGAAGGTTGTGGCTACCGTGCAGTTCCTCAACATCGGAAGCAAGTTGATGGAGAACCTAACGTCTTGGATTCCTGTTCTGGGACGCTTTACCGATGATATCGCCCAGGGAATTGGGGCGGGTCTATTCACGTCTGTTGCAGGGCACGCTACGATTGATCGCTGCCGTGCGTTTCACGGATGGAGTGAGTCCCAAATCAGAAGCGGCATGCCAGAAAATCTAAGGCTATTCATGGTAGATATTAAAGGGATTGTATCGGATACCATTATGCCGTCGTTAAAGGGGCGCATCGAAGCCGAAACACCAGAAGAGCACAGGTCGACCAATCTCGTAGAAAAAGCCAAGGCAGGCATTGGCGATGCCATTGACTCAACCTGTGATGTCCTTGACTCCTGTGTAAGGAAGCCAGTCACCATTGGCTACAGGGGGGTGGCTACAACAGGTTCGCTCCTGTGGGGCGGAGCAAAGCGGGCAGGAACCGGGGTCGGCAAGTCCGTCATCTGGACAAGAAGGCATGGATGGACGACATCAGTTAAGGGCATCAAAGTGACAGGCAAAGTCGCCCTCTGGGCCAGCAAAGGCATTGCACACTCAGGCAAGTCTGCCCTGCGCGGGACAGTCAAGGGAAGCCAGGTTGCCGGACGCAGCGCGAAAGCCGCCGCAAAGTCTGCCATTGGAGTTGCCCGTCGAAGCATACGGAAGCGCCAAGACTGACGCCATTGTGTCGGAACCCAGAGTCAAAGTGCTTAGGGACAGAGTACCTATGCGTAGTGGACGTGGAGAATTTGAACAAGGAGGAAGTGAAGGGAGCGAAGGAAAATGGTTTTTATTCCAACTCCACAGTCTACTCTCCACGCCTCACGTTCTCATTTTAGAGCAACGCCCCACGTCAGCGTCTGCCCTGCACGATAGGGGACGATATCGCCATAGGCTTCCGGCACAACCGTTTCACGTTTCTGTAGTGTAATCGAACCTTCCAGAGGCGGAAGGCCATGAAACTGGTGGCCAAAGGTTGAGGTAAAATCTGCGAGGCGGTCAAGACTCCCTATTCGATCAAAGACATCGGCCAGACAGGGCAGCAGTATAGGGCTCGTAAAGACTCCCGCACACCCACAGGCCGATTCCTTGGCGCTCTGCGGATGAGGTGCAGAATCCGACCCCAGAAAGAAACGGGGATGGCCTTCGCTGACGACTTTCCGCAAAGCCTCTCGATCATGGGGATACTTGGCCACAGGCTTGCAGAAGTTGTGGTTTCTGCCTGCCCAATCGTCTACGGTCAAATCAAGATGATGCACCGTGATGGTTGCTGCTACGCTATCGCCCAAACCTTTGACGCATTCTACCGCCGCCGCCGTGGTCGCATGCTCCAACACAATCCGCAGCCTCGGAAAGCGCGCATGGAGTTTCTCCAACTCAGGTAAGAATCGCTCCTCAGCATTCAGAATACAAATATCGTTGTCGACATTGCTGGGCGCCTCGCCGTGAATCAGAAGAGCAATGCCTTCGGCCTCCATAGCTGAGAAAACCGCGTCGTAAACCCCAAAGTCTTCCGTGCCACTTTCAGAGTTTGTCGTCACCCCCTTCGGATAGCATTTCACTCCGAAGATTCCCGCTTCTGCGGCCTCGGAAATCCTCTCTGGTGTTAGCTCCGGCAGAAGATATAGCGTCATGAGAAATTCGACATCGGGTGCCAACGCTCTGAGCTCACTGCAATACCGCTGCGCATCAGATGCCGTCGCAATCGGTGGCGTCGTATTGGGCATGACGACACAGCGCCCCACACCACCGGAACGCACCATCGGAACAACGGCCCGCATCATCGCATCCTGCCGAAGATGCAAATGAAAGTCGTCGACAAAGGGAAGGGTGATTTCTTCTGCCATAGTCTTAACCCTTGAAAATCACAAACTTTCGCATGCCATAGTTTATCAAAAGCGCGGTGACAAGATTGCTGCTAAAAGCCAATGTTGTCTCAACACCAAATTGTGCGATCAACCATGTCTGGAGTCCGGTACCCAGCGAAAAACTCACAGCAGAAACAAGATAGAAAAGTCCAATCTCAACGAGCCAATGGTGGCGCCCCGGTTTGAACACCCATGCAATGTTGATGAGGTAGCAAATAAAATTTGAGATGACAAAGGCCACACCATTATTAATCGCCGCATTACGCGCACGCAGCCCGTCAGCAATCGGAGGGATATCAATGACAACAAACTTATTCAGCACTGTGATGACAAAATCATCGGGGCTGAGGGCATTCAGAACAAACAGTGACATCAGATAGAATGTGCCAATACAAACCCCAGTGGCCACGCCACCAGCAACAGCATACTTGATAAATTGCACCAAGGGACCCGCATCCCGACTTTTCAACTGTTCAAGTAGTGTCATATTTCCAAGCTCTCCCCACCTATTGGATTCGGCACCCGTTCTAACACATCCGACCACGTTTGGCACCTTATGATTCGTGACGCGTCACCAAGGACACCCAGAGTCCTGTTCCAGGGACGATCAAAAATAATAATTGGGATTTTGGTATGCTCCGCAAGAAAACGAATTGCCGCGGGGGAGTCATCAATAGCCATGCAGAACACCTGCGTGCGAAGCACATCAAGCGTCATAATATCGACCCCCTCAATGTGCGCGTGATTGCGCCCGTACTTATCAACAAAGGTCAACCGATGATAGGGAATATCATGAGCCTTGAGCCAGGCCGCCGAGGCCGCATGTGTCGAAGGCGGTCGGCCCGTCACAATATGGATCTTCGCGCCTGCAGCATGCCAAACGCGAATCGCATCAGCAGCCCCTTCAACAGGTGCAACACGTGCCAAAACATCGGCATCATGAAACAGCTCAAACAGTCTCTCCGTCTCAGCATCATCAAGACCAAACGACTGCGAAAGATCGAATGAGTGGATATCCTCAAAGGCGGTTACCTTCCCGAATTCGCACTCAATCAGAACCGACAATGCACGGGCGGTCTCGCAAAGCACATCATCAATATCAACGTAGACAACTCCGCTCATGGCGCCTTACTCGGTGCAGTCATAGTATCAGCCCGAACCCATGCATCAAAATCATCTGCGGTCACATAGCCCAACTCAAGCGCGGCCGTACGCAAGGATTTATCCTCGCGCCAAGCTTTGAGAGCAATCTCTGCAGCACGGTCATACCCTATGTGTTGGTTCAGCGCCGTCACAAGCATCAACGAATTGTCGACGTGCTCCGTGATGCGCTTGGTATTCGGTTTGATTCCGGCAATACAGTTTGTGGCAAATGAAGCACTCGCATCTGCAAGCAGTTGGATTGACTGAAGAATGCCATGCGCTATGAGCGGCTTATAAACGTTCAGCTCAAAATTGCCTTGCGACCCTGCCATTGAAATGGCTAGGTCATTTCCGAACACGCGACAACAAACCATCGTCACCATCTCACACTGTGTCGGATTCACTTTCCCAGGCATAATGGAACTACCCGGCTCATTGGCTGGCAATTCCAGTTCGCCAAGCCCACTTCGGGGACCACTTCCCAGCCAGCGAACATCATTAGCAATCTTCATGAGCGCCCCGGCCACACTCTTGAGCACCCCGGAAAGACGCACAATTGCATCATGGGCAGCCAAACCGGCAAACTTGTTTTCCTGCACCATAAAATCGCATCCCGTAATACGGCCAATCTCCTCGGCCATCTGCCGGTCGAACCCTTCATGCGTATTCAACCCAGTCCCAACAGCCGTACCGCCAATCACCAGACGTTGCAGCTCCGGGCGCATCGCTTCAACAGCCTGGCGACATTGGCTGAGTTGGGCGACATAGCCTGAAAACTCCTGACCCAATGTAAGTGGAGTGGCATCCTGTAGGTGAGTTCGCCCAATCTTGACGATATCAGAAAATGCATCGACCTTCTCTTGCAGGGCCATTTCGAGCTGAAGAAGGGCAGGCAACAACACATCCTGAATCGACACCACGCAGGCAACGTGCATCGAGGTCGGAACGGTGTCATTGGTGGACTGCCCACAATTGACGTGGTCATTGGGGTGCACCGGTAGTTTCGTGCCTAACTCACAACCCAAGATTTCGTTGGCGCGATTGGCAATGACCTCATTGACGTTCATGTTGGTCTGAGTACCACTACCGCTCTGCCAGATCACGAGGGGGAACTGATCATCAAATTTGCCCGCAATCACCTCATCGGCGGCGGCACGAATGGCTTCTGCAAGCTTACCATCAAGAATGCCAAGGGATTCATTCACCTGAGCTGCAGCCCGTTTAACGACAGCATGTGCTCGAATGAACGCCTTCGGAAAGGGTTCATCCCCTACACAGAAATTATCCCGGGCACGCTGCGTCTGGGCCCCGTAGTAACTCTCCTCGGGAACTAACACCTCACCAAGAGCATCATTTTCTTTTCGCATCACTCAACTCCCTGAATTGCGACTTGGCACTTCCCAGGCAACTCTTTCACGACTCGACTTTCTTCATCCGGCCACGTGCGATAGTCCTCCCATGTGTACAGCCCTTCACGCGATATCGCTCTATTTTCCACCACACCACCTCCAGTAAATCTACGGGTGCCAAGGTAACACGAGTACAGCCTCGACTCAATACGCGCTTTTGCAAGCGTGAAGCGAGACCAGCTCAATTGTCGCAGCAGTGTTGCGACAATTTTTCTTTCCTAACTTTGATCTAGACGGCGTGTTGCCCAAACCGAGATTCCTCGGCTCCGCTCGGAATGACACATGCAAAGTAGTCAAATTTCTTAGAAACCTGTCATCCCGAGCGTGCCGAGGGATCTCGCCGAAGGCGTGTCTTCGGTTTGGCTACGCTCCGTGGAATCGTATCCCATATGTGGCCAAGCCTTAGATGCGTTTACCCTGAAAGATAATTTTCTGCTTACATTCTTTTTACAACCGTCTTACTTCATTCTGACCACAACCTTCCCTCGCTACACCATACTGGCACCAGAAATGGGAAAGGGATCAACCCGCAACATTAAGGAGACATCATGAAAACAGTAAGAACCATCGTGACAACCGCACTACTCGCTACACTCCCACTGATCGGCAGCGCCGCACAGGTGAAGCTCGACGTCTCTCTAGCCAACCCCGTCTTGATCGCGGGCAAGAAGCAAACAACATTCTTGAAGGTTGGTCTGACCGGATTCGAGATGGATCAGAAAGCAAGACGTACACCAGCCAACATTGCAATCGTCATCGACCGCTCTGGGTCCATGCAGGGCGACAAAATCAAACAAGCCAAGGAGGCCGCACGCATGGCCGTTAGTCGGCTGGATGGAAATGATATCGTGTCCATTGTTGCCTACGACGACACCGTCAGTGTTCTGGTGCCCGCCACAAAAGCCTCAGACCGTGAGTCGATTCTTGCAGGAATTGACCGCATCGAAGCCGGCGGCTCAACGGCACTCTTTGCGGGCGTTAGCAAAGGTGCAGAAGAGGTGCGCAAATTTCTGACCCGTGATCGGGTTAACCGTGTCATCCTCCTCTCCGATGGGCTGGCCAACGTCGGCCCGGACACCCCTGGTGCACTGGGCGATCTCGGGGCTTCGCTTGTCAAAGATGGCATTTCGGTCACCACGCTCGGATTGGGCCTGGGGTTCAATGAAGACTTGATGAGTAAGCTTGCCGCACGCAGTGATGGCAACCACGCCTTTATCGAGCACTCGAAGGATCTCACAAAAATCTTCAAGTACGAGTTCGGGGATGTGCTCTCCGTTGTCGCTCAGGAAGTGCTTGTCACCATCACCTGCAAGCCCGGCGTGCGCCCCGTCAAAGTTCTTGGCCGCTCTGCCGATATCGCCGGGCAGCGGGTTGTGGCATCAATCAACCAGCTCTATAGCAATCAAGAAAAATACCTGATGCTGGAGGTGGAAGTCCCGGAAGGCGCAGTTAACACAACGCTTGATATTGCCAATGTCAAAGTCACCTACGCCAATATGTCGACAAAAACAACCGACTCCCTTACCAGTGCTGTCGCCGTGCGTTTCACCGAATCCGAGGAGCAAGTCGTTCAAAAACGCGACAAAGACGTTCTTGAAGCCGCAGTCATGCAAGTTGCCACCGAACGCAACATTCTGGCAACTGAACTCCGCGACGAAGGAAAGCTTGAGGAAGCGCAACAGCTTCTAATCATGAATGCGAGCTATCTCCAACAGCAAGGCGAAGAGCTGGAATCTGCACAACTCGACAGCTACGCAGCTGAAAACGAAGAGGACTCACAAAATCTGGCACCATCATCATGGAATGTCCGCCGGAAAAGCATGCGGGGGCTCCAGTATAAGAACGTCACCCAACAGTCATATTAAACGGAGGTCGGAAGTCGGTTGTAGCCCCAGATTGTATCTGGGACTGACCCGCCTGACGGGCGGGAATACGTCATACAATGACACTTCAGACCTGTTCATCAGCAGAATCTGTGACTAGAATGTCGCCCAGAAGATGAAGAAACGACTCATACTAATATTGGGGTTGATTGTACTGTTGCCGATGAGCGTGCTCATCGGCTTCGGCATCATGCTCGCGCAGCAGGAAAAGGAGCGGGCACAGGCCCGCTATGAGCGGGTGCTTGCGGGACGCCTCTCCGATATCAACGGCGGCATTGTCCGATTGATCGAGTCGCGTGAGCGTGAGTTGCTTCGCGCACTCGCGTTGCCAACATTTGAGCCTGAACAGATTCGCTCTCGCGTAAGAGAGAGTCGGCTTCTGCGGCAACTCTTCGTCATAGCCCCGGATGGCACACTCATTCATCCGCGCGAAGATGCAATCCTCACGGGAGAGGAACGTGCATTCCTGGGGCGTACGGCGTCTCTCTGGGAGAGTGGAGAATCCTTCTGGTCACCGGAGGAAGTCGCAACAGCCAATCCCAAGATCGGCCTTAAACGCAACGCACCCCTAAGCAACAGTTATGGTTGGCACACCTGGTTCTGGGGTGAGGGTCTCCGGTTGATCTTCTGGACGCACCTTCCCTCAGGACACATCGTCGGCGCCGAAGTTGAACGGGCTGCGATGCTGGCCGACATCATTGGACAGCTCCCTGCTGACGACTTCACGGGAAGCCCTCTGCCCGAAGGTCGTATTACGCTAATGGATGCACAAAACCACCCACTCTACCTGTGGGGCTCTTATGTTCCCGATAAATCCGTCAACCCCACCGTTACACAGCAGCTACCCGCGCCCTTCTCCGCCTGGTCGTTGCACTACTTCGCCCCCCTCGAGGGCATGACCCATGGCCTGGGACGCAGTGCCATTTTCAACATTTCCAGCGGTCTTGCGGCGCTGGCGCTCTGTCTTGCGACGCTAGCCATATACTTCTATCGAGAGAGCTCGCGGGATATGCACGAAGCCGCACGACGCGTCACATTCGTCAACCAGGTCTCTCATGAACTCAAAACCCCACTGACAAACATTCGCATGTATGCCGAACTGCTCGAAAAACGCATACCGGAAAATGATAGTCGCACACACAACTACGTGGAAATTCTGGTTTCAGAAACCCAGCGGCTCAGTCGACTAATCACCAATGTGCTCACCTTTGCTAGCCACCGGCGAGGAAAACTCAAACACCATCCGCAACCCGCCCGCGTCGATGTTGTGGTTGCCTCAGTGATCGCATCCTTCAGTCCTGCATTGGAATCCATGGGCATCAGCGTCTCTGTCGAAGGATGTGCAGATCGCCACGTATTGTTGGATGTCGACGTGCTTGAACAGATTCTGGGCAACCTGATCAACAACGTTGAGAAATATGCACGCGGCGCCACAACGCTTTGCATTAAACAACACCAAAGCGTAGACACCACAACAATGACGCTCTCTGATAACGGCATTGGCATACCGGCAACACAGCGCAAAACCATATTTCACCCCTTTGTGCGCCTCAGCAACAAACTAACCGATGGCGTATCCGGAACGGGCATTGGACTTACCATTGCCCGACAACTTGCGACCCTACACGGCGGCACACTGGAGTTCGTCCCAACGGAAGCTGGCGCCACCTTTGAATTGACCCTCAACACACCGGAGGCAAACGCATGAAGATTCTCGTCGCCGAAGACGACCAACTCACCCGCCAGGGACTGATTGATATTTTTGAAGATGAAGGCTACGAGACCATTGCCGCCGCCAACGGCAAAGAAGCGCTGGCCCGCTTTGTCGAGTACGAGCCGGATGTGGTCTGCCTCGACATCATGATGCCGGATATCAGTGGTTACGATGTCTGCCGCGAAATTCGCCGCACTCACGAGGCCGTTCCTATTCTCTTCATCAGTGCCAAATCTGAAGAAATCGACAAAGTGCTTGGGCTTGAAATGGGGGCCGATGACTACATCGTAAAACCCTTTGGCGTCAAAGAGGTGGTCGCCCGTATCCGCGCCCTTACGCGTCGGCAGGCCCACACGCAAAAATCAACAGATAAACGGTTCACCATCGGCGATCTGGAAGTGATTCCTGATGAACTGCGAGCCCATCGCGGCAAGACGGTTATCGAACTCAGTTTACGCGACGTCAGCATTCTGCGGTTACTGGCCGAAAACAAGGGAAAGGTGCTAGACCGCGACACCCTCTTTGATGTCTGCTGGGGCCTCAACTATATGCCCAACAGCCGCACACTCGATCAGCACATTTCACAGCTTCGAAAGCGGATTGAAAACGACCCCAAACACCCCGCCATCATCACCACCGTTCACAACGCCGGCTACCGCTATGAAGGGTGATACGGCCGGTTTAGAGCGGTATAAACGATGCCGTAGCCATCGACACGGGCTCCCCGGAATACCGGGGAAGCCCGTCCTACATGGTTCGTTGTAGGACACACTTTGCGCAGCAGGCACATCTTTACTTACAACACTCTCGCCATCGTCAACTACGCGTTTCCGATCAGCGGGGCATGCGTGATAAGCGAGACCAGCTTACAGAGAACCATGATGACGGCGGCCAGCACAACGAACGCAAAGTACCGACGAAGAGACATTCCCGTAAGTTTGCGCTGAAGCATACCCCCCACGCGGGTTCCGATAAAAGCGCCGACCACAAGGAACGCGACCAATTGATAATTGATGTTGCCAGCCGATGCATGCATGACCGTCGAGAACAATGCGGTCGCAAAGACCAGCATCGTCGAAGTCAATGCCGCATACTTCGTTTCCTGACCAATCAGATAGAAGAGTATCGGCATCATAATGACGCCTCCGCCAATTCCGAGCAGTCCCCCCATGAATCCCATGCAGAGGCCCAGCATCGCCAAAACCGGAGCACTAAAGGCACCCGAAGTAACGGTTCTGAACGCGACCATTGGCGGAATTCGAATCCAGGCAAGATAACCCTTATGGTTATCATCTGTTTTCGCCCCTCCCCGCCGCAACCAGAAGTTGTCATACAACAGCCAACCCGCAATCAATGTCAGAAAGACGCAAAAAATAAGAGTAAAGCAGAAATCCTGCCCAGGCATCGTGCGGCCAAAGAGGGAGATGTCACCCATGCCACGCAACCGGTTAACCACGCGTACGCCAAAATAGGTACCAACGGGAACACCGAGCCCCACAAGACACGCGATACGCGAGCCCATCAGTCGTCGATCCAAGTGATGAGACAACGCAAACGTCGAGGCTGCCAGGATCTGGCAGGTACTGGTGCCAACGGCAATATTGTAAGGCAATCCCAAAAAGATATTCAGGGCGGGAGTCAGGATAAAACCGCCGCCCGCACCAAACAGCCCCGTCAACATTCCAGTGCACACCCCTAAGGCAATCCCGCTCAGCGGCAAACGCAGCATTACCAATATAGACGTCAGGGTCGTTTCCATCCCGATAGTAGTACGACACAACCACGGCAGATTGCAAAACCAAATGACCCTCATAGTCGCTTGCAAGGC
Source organism: uncultured Victivallales bacterium (assembly GCA_964576795.1). GTDB lineage: Bacteria > Verrucomicrobiota > Kiritimatiellia > UBA8416 > UBA8416 > JABGOW01. Next base: position 22,619 of record CAZNWT010000020.1, on the reverse strand, counting down.
TTTCCTTTTGTGGAGTCAGCATGATACAAATCGAGCATAGCAGTAGACTTACACGACTGGAGGCGCAGATGAAGAAAAAACGATCACAGCCCATTCGAGCATTTCGTCGGTCGCAACATCGGCACTCAGAAAAGGCGGGCCTTCCTCCCGGATCGCTTGTATTCCTCGGCAATCAGCGGGTCGAGACCGTTGAGATCTCAGCCATTGACTACACTGCAGATACCGTCCGCGAAAAGAGTCTACCTGACATCGAATCCTGCGCCAGCTACATCAAAGAGGACACAACAACCTGGATCAACATCACCGGTCTCCATGATACCGAGATTCTCGGCGGACTGGGAACCCTGCTGAACATCCACCCCCTCGTAATAGAGGATGTTCTCAACACAGGGCAGCGCCCGAAGTTCGAAGACCATGGGGCATTCATCTTCTGTGTCGTCCGGATGCTCTATCGGGGCAACGACAATAACGAAGTCGTTTCAGAACAGGTCAGCATGATTCTCGGGCCCAACACTCTCATCACCTTCCAGGAGATGGAGGGTGATGTCTTTGATATCATTCGCGATCGCATTCGCAGCGGAAAAGGCCGCATTCGAAGTGCCGGATGTGACTATCTAGCCTACTCCCTTCTTGATGCCATCGTCGACAACTACTTCATTGTGCTTGAGGACGTCGGCGACAAAATAGAGACCCTGCAAGAAACCGTGCTTGAGCATCCTGAACCGGCAACACTGCAAGCCATACACAAACTCAAGCGTGAGATGATCTTCATGCGTAAGAATCTTTGGCCCCTGCGCGAAATGGTCAGTGGCCTTGAGAAATCGGAAAGCGACCTGATAGGTCGCGATCTCTCGCCCTATCTGCGCGATCTCTACGAACACACCTTTCAAGTCATCGACACGGTGGAAACATGGCGCGATATGCTCTCTGGAGCACTGGACATCTACATGAGTAGCGTCAGCAACCACATGAATGAAGTGATGAAGGTGCTCACCGTCATTGCCACCATTTTTATTCCTCTAACCTTCGTTGCCGGGGTTTATGGCATGAATTTCGAACATATGCCGGAACTAAAATACCCAATGGCCTACCCCACCATTTGGGCTGTTATGATTTGTATGGGCCTTGGCATGGCCCTCTTCTTCAAACGCAAGAAGTGGTGGTAAATTTTACGTAGCAATTTGGGCAATGACAGCAGAGATAACGGATAGCAAAGATCAGAACTTACCCGGATCCTCCGTCGCGCTCCGCGCTATGGAGAACAAGTCATACAAGGGTGGAAACTTGATTCACAGACAAGTAGGCACACATCTCCGAGGTGTAGCCCCACCGGACTTTGGCCGGACCGCGCTTTTCGCGGCGTGTATCTCGAAGATATGCACATACTATAGATCCGTACATGCAGCACGAGAACGCCAAGAAAACGGTCAAGGCCAAAGATCGGAGGTCCATCTGACTTCTGTCCATCCGACATCTACTCTCCGACTTCTTGCGCTCCCCGCCCGTCGCGTATAGTATACGCTCATACATGAAGAACAAAGATTCACTTGATGTCATGCTCAGCACCGTTGCGGTGGTCTGCGATGCCGCAACCATCTTCGGGGGGCTAATGTTCGCCACGTGGATCCGGTTTGACAGCGGGTGGGTCCCGCTCCATCACGACCGTCCCCCAAAACTGTATGAGCTCTATGCCACAGGCGCTGCTGTCGCAACCCTCATGTTTCTGTTCGTCTATCGAAATCGCGGCCTCTTTATCAGGCCACAAACGGGCTCATTTATTGATAAAATTCCACGCATCATAAAATCCACTACCCTCGGAACATTCATCACTGCCGTGCTTGCATTCGCCATGCAAAACGAAGCCGATTTTGCTCGCCTGGTCATCGGCATATCGTTCTTCAGCATCCTCATCTTTGTTCTACTCGAACGTTACATACTTTACCGCATTGAATGGAATGTGGCGCGACATAGCAACCAGAAGAGCAATATTCTGCTGCTAGGCACAGATCATGTAGCCGTTCATGTGAAGCACACCTTCAAACAAGAACCCATGCTTCGCGCTGAGGTCACGGGATTCTTAAGTACAAGCCTTGATGCCCCCGATCCCAAAATTGAGGCCAATCAAATCCTGGGATCGGTGGATGAGCTTGGCAATCTCATCAACACCATGCAAATTGATGAGATCGTCCTCACCGATTCACGACTTCACCACGATCGCATCGTTCAGATTCTTTTACTCTGCGAGCGTAACCTGATCACGTTCAAGATGGTACCCGATCTGTTTCGCATTATGACCACCAGCATGGATGTGCAATCGCTCAACGACATCCCGCTGCTGGGTATTAGCACTTGGCCGCTAGATCAATTCTGGCATCGCGTTTCAAAACGCCTTGAAGATATTCTCGGGGCTTTGGTGGGACTACTGCTCTCGGCTCCGATCATTTGCGTAGCCGCTATCCTCATTAGACGCAGCTCGCCAGGTCCCACATTCTATCGGCAAGAACGTTGCGGAGAAGAGGGGCGTAGTTTTACGCTCTACAAGCTCCGCACCATGCCCGTCGACGCAGAAGCCAAGAGCGGCCCGGTGTGGACAACCGAAGACGACTCAAGACGTACGGCTATTGGTGGATTTCTGCGCCGCTTCAATCTCGATGAACTTCCCCAGTTCTGGAATGTTCTGTGCGGGGAGATGAGCCTAGTGGGCCCACGACCAGAACGTCCCCATTTTGTTGAAAAATTCAAGGAAGATATCGGCAAGTATATGTGGCGGCATGTCTCGAAGCCGGGACTCACTGGGTGGGCTCAGGTCAATGGACTTCGGGGCAATACAGACCTGAGAGAGCGCATCAAGTATGATCTCTTCTATCTGGAAAACTGGTCGCTTGCATTCGATTTTAAGATTCTCGTAAAAACACTCTGCACCCGAAAAAACGCATATTAAACAATGACTCTTCCAGAGCTTGAGCCGAGCCGTTAAGGAACTATGGACACACGCTTTATCGACATCTTCAGCAACCCCTGCTTCTGGGCTGCGCTCCTGTCTTGGATTGTCGCACAGATGACTAAAATGCTATGTGGATTCTGGCTCACGCGGCGACTGGATTTCAGTTATCTCGTTAGCACCGGGGGTATGCCAAGCGCCCATTCTGCCTTAACCGTTGGAACGGCAACCGCCATTGGTCTCATATCGGGATTCGCATCCCCCCTGTTTGTTGCCGCTCTGGCATTTGCGGTCATCACCATGTTTGATGCCTCTACCGTCCGACGTGCCGCCGGCCAACAAGCGCGCCTTCTAAATGAAATGATAGACGAACTCTTTAAAGAACATCACCTTTCAGAAAACAAACTCAAAGAACTTCTTGGACACACTCGACTCGAAGTTTTCATGGGGGCTGTCGTCGGCATTCTCACCGCCATCATCGTGGTCTCCATTTCAGTGGCCCAGACATGAGCAATCCAAACCCATATGCCCGAGTATTTGGCAGTCCCGGAGTTCGCGTCCGCATGGCTGGGCTTTTGCGAACACAATGGCCGCTGCTTATTGTGGTTGCTCTCACCGGCTACCTGCTACGCGCGGCCATTCCGGTTCCCGCCATTGGCAGCACATTGGCAGGGGTTCTGTTCTTTACTCTGGCGGTTGCCGTAGCTGCTGCAGCCAACCATAGCCGTAATCGGCTACAAGCCTTTCTCAAGGGTGCCAAGGGAGAGGAACTCGTAGCACGCGCTTTGGTTCTCTTGCCTGAAACCTTCACCGTCTTTCACGGGTTAGCCGCTCATAGCCAAGGTATTGTCTCTCAGGGCGGAGGGGATCTCGATCATGTCGTCGTAGGCCCTGCCGGGGTCTTTGTCATCGAAACCAAAAACTGGACTGGCACCATTGCCATTAAAGACGGCAAACTCACATATGACGGAGTGGTCCCCAGCCGCCCGCCACTGGCTCAAGTTAAACAAGCGGCAACCGTATTGCGCAACCAGCTTCAATCTGCAGTGGGAGAGGATATCGAAATCAGCCCCATTCTCTGTTTTGCCTCAAACCCCCTGAGCTCAGGACAACAGGGAGCCGCCGGAGTTCTTGTCTGCAACGCGGACCAACTTACCCATCTCATTCTCGGCACTCGCGAGACACCCCTTTCAGATGTCACCCAGCGGATGATTATTGAAGTCCTTAAGGAGAAATGCGACCCATGAGCCCCGAACGCCAAATCCTTATCTCTGAGAATATACATAACGTGTTGACATTCAACATCCAATATTCAACAAGGAATGTCCAACTCCCAAGTGGGAGAAGAATGCGAATATGACGACCATGGACATATCATTCTCTACCCTCTCGCTCCCTTGGACATTGGATATTCCTTGTTGGCTGTTGGACATTCCGTTCCTTAGCTTGCTCACTAGAACACCCAGAACTTTGAACCTTTGATATGCATGAAATTCCACGACAGATTCTAATTCCGCTACCCACCTTATGGGGGGTAGACCTGAGCATCACCAACGAGGTCATCCTCTTGTGGATCGCAGCGGTCTTGACCTTCACGCTTGTCACCCTGGCCTGCCGGCGGCGTAGTCTTGTAGCCAAGGGGGCTTTCCAAAACTTTTTTGCAGCGATTATTGATTTCATCGACGCGAGCGTGGGCGAAGAGATTCTGGGCAAACACGGTCGACAGTGGTCCCCATTCCTGTTGGCACTATTCTTCTTTATACTGTTCACCAACTTGCTCGGCTTAGTGCCCCTCCCGTCACACGTAAAAGCAATGACCTCCAGCATTAATGTGGCGGCAGCACTCGCTCTCATCGTATTCGCGATCACCATCATCGTAAACATTCGCACCCATGGTCTTTTCGGCTTTCTCAAGAAGTTTGCACCCGAAGGGCTTCCGATCGTGGTCAAGATTCTGGCCGTTCCAATTGAGGTCATTAGCTGGTTAGCCAGACCGCTCTCTCTGGCCATCCGTCTCTCTGCCAATATGCTGGCAGGGCATGCCCTCATTCTCGTCTTTCTGGGCATGGCGGGATCGGCCGCCTGGACACTCAAATTCCTTCCTTATATGGGTGCTGTCATCATGAGTGCTTTCGAACTGTTTGTCAGTTTCATACAGGCCTTTATCTTTACTTTGCTGGCAGGAATGTATATCAAGGATGCCTTAGACGCGCATTAAACACATTGCTAGTGTCATGTATCCAAATTGCATTATTGAAATGTCGAAAGACTTGTCATTCCGAGCGAAGTCGAGGAATCTCGTTCGCGCGCCAAGAAGAGATTCCTCGACTTCGCTCGGGATGACACCTTTGTATTGCAAGCCTATTTACGAGACATGACACGAGTCATACACGAGGAAATAGATATGTCACCAGAAGGATTTGCTTGGTTTGGCGCAGGGCTTGCTATTGGATTGGCCGCTCTGGGGACCGGTATCGGTATCGGAATCTTGGCCGGCAAGAGCGTCGAAGCTGTCGCACGGCAGCCCGAAGCCGCCGGTCAAATTCAAAAGCTCATGATTCTGGCAATTGCATTTATTGAAGCACTCTGCCTGTACGCACTCCTCATCGCCTTCACCCTCGCCGGCAAAGGCAAGGCAGAATCTGCAAACCCCCACCTTTCACAAGACGGTGCACCTGTAGCGGTCGAGTCTCACCCATAAGACGGCTGACTTCACAACCAACGGATGGAACATCATGGGCCACTTTGATCCAGGACTGTTTTTCTGGTCCCTTGCTACATTTGCTGGGCTCTTGCTCCTACTCTCCCGCTTTGCCTTTAAGCCGATGCGAGAACTCCTTGCGCAGCGCGAACAGCATATCCGGAAAACCATTGACGAAGCCAAGCTAGCACGGGACGAAGCCAAGCAGCTTGTTGAAGATCACAGAGCAGAACTGGCGAGCGCCCGCAAAGAGGCCCGCGACATTGTCAACACCGGCAGTCGCATGGTGCAGGAAAAGCAGCAAGAATCCGAAGTAAAAGCACAGGAACATGCCGAACAACTCATCGACCACGCCAAACTTGAAATTGAACGCGAAACCCAAAAGGGACTCAACGACCTAAAGGGCACTCTCGCAACGCTCTCTATCCGCATTGCTCGACAGGTAATCCGTGAAGATCTTAACGAACAACGCCACGCCGAACTGGCTGATCAGTTCATCGAACGGCTGAAGAAAAACCGCAATGCAAACGCAAGCCGAAACGATTGAACACTATGCCGACGCACTCATTGCGATGGGCAAGGCCGCCAACGCCCTGAGCATCCTTGAAGATGATTTTGGGCACCTCCTGACCTTCATGCAGGAAAGCGAAGATCTACAGCGCTTCCTCGCATCAGCAACCGTAGCACAGACAGGAAAGCGGCAAGCACTTCAGGAAATTTTGCAAGGCCAATCTCACCCATTGCTAATTGAATTCCTGATCATGCTACTGACCTCAGGCGACCTGCCTCTGCTTGAGAAAGTAGCACACGGCTTCTTTGAAAAAGCCTCCAAAGCCCACGAAAGCCTTTCCGGCGAGATTCATGTTGCGACGCCACTCTCGGAAGATCGCATTATCGCCATCGAAACCGAAATCAGCAGAATGCTCAACAAACACGTAACGCTGAGACCCTGTGTAACCCCCGGTATTCTTGGGGGTGCGCTCGTCAAAGTGGGTGACTTCATTGTCGACGGTACAATTGACCGTCAATTAGAAGAGGTAAAACGCCAGCTTCTGACATGATATTGCGGCAGGGGAACCAAGAAAACGCTTGTATTCCAGTAGTTCTTGGTCACAATGGAGCAACTGGTTTAATATGGTGTCGTCGTTGACATCAAAATACAAGAAGGAGAAGACCTATGACAAAGACTCAGACGATTGCAACACTCGCAGAGAAGACAGAACTTACAAAAGCTCAGGTTGCAACATTCCTGGATGAATTGGCCACACTCTCGTATACAGAAGCAAAGAACGGTTTCACACTTCCTGGTATCGGCAAGCTTGTTTTGGTCAACCGCGCTGCACGCGTTGGTCGCAATCCTGCCACAGGCGAAAGCATTAACATCCCCGCAAAGACAGTCGTAAAATTCCGCATGGCAAAGGCTTGTAAGGAAGCCGTTCTCTCCGCATAACCCGACACATCTAAAACAAAGACCAAGGGCGGGGTGCTGTGTTATACTTCACAGAACCCCGCCTTTTTTATTGTCGCCTAGCAGCCTGTCGGATTTTGAGCGCCATACGCCAGTCGCCGAAGACATACCATCCAAGCTGATGACCACGCGTATTGATAAATCGTATAAACTGCTAGGGTTTGTTTTCACAACCACACCATGAGATACTAGTGAGATCGTATGAAGGACCTCAAACAACAAACACTCATGCATTCACTGATAAGACGGGGCAAGCATTGTGCATTTGCCATCGCGCTCCCCCTGTTTGTCATTGCCGTATCCGGTGCACTCTCTGTTCAACAGGATGAGAAATATAGCAAGATTGTTAAGACTCTGGCGCGCGAACTGCCACGCGAACACCTCTCCCGACACAATCTGGACGATAACACTTCCCGGCAAACGTTGGACAACTACCTTTCTGCAATGGATTCCGAGCGCATCTATTTTCTAGCTGAAGATATTGAGGCGTTCAGTCGCAAGGAAACGCTACTGGATGACGAGCTTCGCGCCGGAAACAGCGATTTTGCATTTGAAGTCTATGAGGTATTCAAGCAGCGCGTTGAAAATCGAACCGCCTACGTTAAAGAGCTTCTTGAACGTGGGTTTGATCTTTCACTGGATGAAGACTATCGCTGGAAACGGAAGGATGCCCCGTGGTGTAGCAATCGCCAAGAGTGGGATGACCTCTGGCGCAAACGCATTAAGAATGAGTACCTCAGGCGCGTTATCGCTGATGCCCTAGCAGAAACGAATACTTCAGTCGCATCTATCGAAGCTCCTGCCCCCGGCAGGGACTCCACCAACGTCACCACAACGGTCGGTGCAACGACGCCAACGCAATTAGAACCGAAAGCCCTAGAGGACGCAACCACACTCACGCCCCAAGAAGCGCCACCAACGCCAGAGGCTGCGATTCTGGATCGGTTCGAACAATTTCAGACCACGTTACAGGATAGTGATAGCGAGTGGGTGATGCAAAAATACCTTTCTGCTTTTGCCCGGGCATATGATCCTCACTGTGATTACATGTCTCCCACAACCGCCGAGGACTTCGACATTGAGATGAAGCTATCCCTCTTTGGTATCGGCGCCCTCCTCAGCCCCGAAGATGGTACCGCAAAAATCGTCCGGCTGATTCCCGGAGGCCCTGCAGCGCGGGATGAAAGCAAGAACAAGCTACTCCCCGGAGACAAGATTATTGCGGTCGCACAGGACCACGAGAAGTCAGTCAGCATTCTCCACTGGCCGCTCTACAAAGCCGTTCGGCTCATCAGGGGCGAGAAAGGAACTCGAGTTGTTCTGACGGTAATTCCCACAACAGACCCCACAGGAACCATCACCAAGCAGGTAATTCTGATCCGAGACGAGGTAAAGCTTGAAGATCGGGCCGCAAAATCCAACATCAAAACGGTAACAGACATCAACGGCAAGAACGTCAAACTTGGCGTGATTGAACTTCCCGCCTTTTATGCAGACCTAAAAGGAAAGCGAACCAATCCTGATTATAAGAGTTCATCTCGTGATGTCGGTCGCATCCTTCGTGAAATGCGTGAGGAAGATGTCTCTGGCATTGTACTTGACCTGCGAAACAACGGAGGCGGCGCCCTGCTCGAGGCAGTCCTGATGACAGGCCTCTTCATCAAGACAGGGCCCACTGTTCAGGTTCGCGAACGCCACACCATTAGCATTCTTCCGGATAACGACCCTAGCATTGTTTACAGCGGTCCCCTAATTGTGCTTGTGAATAGACTCAGTGCATCAGCATCCGAGATTTTGGCAGCAGCACTTCAAGATTACGGTCGTGCCGTTATTGTGGGGGATTCAAAAACACATGGCAAAGGAAGCGTGCAAACCATACTGGGGCTGAACCGCAGCCAGTCAATGGGCGCCATCAAGGTGACAAACGCTCTCTTCTACCGCATTTCTGGCGGATCCACACAACTCCGAGGTGTGACGCCTGACATCATACTGCCCTCTGCGTTTGAATACATGGAGTTTGGTGAGGATTTCTTAGACAATCCAATGGAGTGGTCAACCGTTCGCCCCACCATCTATTCCCTATTCAACGATCTTTCAGGGGAAATCAAAATTCTCTCAGCACAATCTTTAACGCGAAGACAAAACAACGAACGCTTCCAGGCTTACCGGGCGCTTCTCGATCGCATCAAAGTGTTGAATACACGCGAAGCTCTATCGCTAAATATGGATAAGCGCAAAGCTCAGGCAACAGAGGAAAAGGAGCTTCTCGATATCCAGAATGCACTTATGGAACAGGGCGAGGACGAAGATGAGGATGAGGCAAAAAATGAGGATGTCGTTAAAGAAGAGGCCTTGAGAATCCTCGTGGATATGATCCATTACAATGCGAAACGCGAAGCCTCCATTGCCGGAATTAACGCACGCTAATGTCCGAATCCTCGATTATTGTAGTAACCCCCGCAAAACACCTCAAATGTGTGTCGCGCGGATAGCGCTTTTTTATATAATTTTATAACGTAGGGGAGCCCCCGTGATCCACATGCCGTTCTGGAAGATGCACGGAGCAGGTAACGATTTCATCCTCGTTGACGACCGCAACCTTCAATTTCCAGATCACAATGCACCAGCTATTGAGACCCTCTGCCGACGGCGCACCGGGATCGGAAGCGAGGGCTTCATTTTGATTCAACCCTCCACAACAGCTCATTTTCGAATGCGCTTCTTTAACCCCGATGGACATGAGGCCGATATGTGCGGCAATGGGGCGCGTTGTGTTGCGCGGCTTGCACACGATCTCGGAGTCGCCGAGGGCACCATGATAATTGAAACCAAAGCAGGAACATTGTCGGCACAAATTCAGGGCGATTCCGTCGTGCTTTCCCTTCCCGAACCCACAGGCTATCAAAGTGGACAATTGATATCACTGCCATCAGGAGAGAGCATCTCGTACACCTTTCTGAATACAGGGGTTCCCCACGCCGTTGTCCTCACAGACAATATTGACTCTGCCCCGGTCGCAGATTTGGGGAAGGCGATCCGCAGACACGCCGCATTCGAACCCGATGGCACGAATGTTAACTTTGTCTCGGTCGAAGAGATGCACCGCATCCGCGTCAGAACCTATGAACGTGGGGTAGAAGCGGAAACGATGGCGTGTGGCACGGGAATTGTTGCATCTGCCGTGACGGCGGCCATGCACACGCAGGCAGCGCCTCCTATCTCTGTCCTTGCAGCCAGTGGCGACACACTGATCGTCAACTTTGACCTAAAGAATGGCACGATACATAATATCACCCTTACCGGCCCAACTGTACACGTATACAGCGCAGAACTAACCCTTCCCATGATGTCAAATGGTGGCAAGGGGGAACCATGATACTCGACTATTTTGCCGTTGGACTCGGAGGCTTCCTCGGCGCCATTCTTCGCTATATCGTAAGAGCTTGGGTGCAACGAATCGGAGCGGGAGAATCCGGGTTTCCATTAGGAACGCTTGCAGTCAATCTGATTGGGTGCCTGATTATGGGCTTGTTGGGCGGACTGGCCGACAGCCGTGAAATCTTCAGTCAACAAGTAAGGCTTTGTCTCTTCATGGGGCTTCTCGGTAGCTTTACAACCTTCTCAACGTTCAGCTATGAAACCCTCGCGTTGCTCAAGGCCGGGCATTTTATCGAGGCATGCGCCAGCATACTGCTCCACGTCATCGTTGGGCTCGCAGCCGTCTGGGTTGGCTATGCACTGACAACATTACCGTAAACCTGCCCGGAAAAAGCAGATAATCCTCGCACTTAAAGTGTGACTGAAGAAAACGGGGAGTCTTACAAAAGACTCCGTGAGGTAAACGGTAGGCGTTGATCAGCTGTGCGCTATTGCGTCTTCTCTATAGTGTTTCCGTGTTTTTCCCAACCGGCGATTCCAACCGGGTAGCGAGGTCATCTCATTCTACTTCCACCAGGCTCTTGGCACTTGCAGATCTCAAAACCTCAAATCATCGCCCTGTGGTCTTGACTTGATTAGAGAGCTCTTCCATAGTTCTTTTTTGTATCTTCATTCCTTAAATCTGATTAACACGCCAATATACGCGAAGTGAGGTCACGAGCATGTCTAAGACACATGAACGGCTAGCACGTTCGATCGCACCCAAACAGTGGTTTCTAAAAATTGATGGTGGTCGAGTATTCGGTCCCACTGACACGGCCTCGTTAATCGACTGGGCGCGTCAGGGGCGGGTTACCCCCGGCCACGAAATATCAGAAGACAAGAAGGCGTGGATTGCCGCCGAGAGGATCCCGGAACTGGAAATGGTCTGGATGGTCGAGCTGGGCGACGGCTCCTTCTATGGCCCCCTTAACATCCGTGCGCTTGCAGATCTTGTTGATGACAAGACAGTTGCGTCAAATGCCAAGATTATCAACCAAGTCACCAACGAGATGGCTTCGGTCTCAGAAAAACAGACCGAAATCTACGATACCACGCCCATTCCCGCAGAAACACCAGTAAAACCCATCTCTGCCGCACAACGCCGAAGCGGCACCCCTAAACCCGTGGCAGCAAAGCCTTCGGAGCCCACGCAAAGCAAAAAAGCCATTACCCTCACCCCGGCCGCAAGCGCCAAACCCGATGCCGAAAGCTTGCGCTTACAGAAAGAATGTGAGGCTCTCCGGAAGCAGGCCGAGCGAGAAAAAGAAGCCGCAGAACTCGAACGTCAGCAGGCCGAAAGCGTTGAAAAGTCGCTCCGCAAGCGAATTAACACCTTGGAGTCAGAAAAGCAGAAAATTGCTCTGGATCTGAAAGATGCAGACAGCGAACTAAAAAAGGCAAAACCCTCTCCAACCGGACAGATGGATTGGACGGGAGAGAAACAAGCTACAGAACGCACCAGTGCCGAAGTTTCAATACAAGAGATCAAAGCAAGAGAATCCAAGCTCAAGAAGCATATTGATGAACTTAAAACCGAATCCGGTGTGGTTGCCGCAAAACTCAAACAAACCGAGGCTCAACTCAAGACCCAGTCCGAAAAGAATTTTGCACTGAAGGACGAAGCCGAAAATCGCGAAGCCAAGCTTAAGAATCAAATTGCGGAACTGAAGCAAACCACCGCCAACACCGCCAGCCATCTCAAAAAAGCTGAAGCAGGCCTTTCGAGCGAAAAAGATCAGCGTGCGACACTCACGAAAAAGGCCGAACAACGCGAAACCGAACTGAACCAGCGTGTCGACAACCTCCAGAATGACTCCAAAGCTGCCACAGACAAACTGACTGCAGCAGAAGTACAACTCAAAACACTTACCGAAGGCAATCAGGCCCTTATGCTGGAGAGCGGCAGGCGCGAAGAGGCTCTTAAACAAGAAATAGCAGAGCGCACCTCTCAATCCACAGCAGCCACGAAGGATCTTGAGAAAACACAAAAAGCCCTCGAGACTGAACGCAAACGTCTCAATGATACCAAAGCAAAAACAAGCAAGAAGGCCGCAACGCTTAATGCGAAACTTGACGGCCTTCAGACCGCCGCGACCGCCGCGGCCCAGCGACTGAATGAAGCCCAGACGCAACTTCAGAAGCTTGAAGCAGAAAAGTTGGATCTCGAATCCCACAGCAGTGAACGTGAAGCAGAACTCGAAAATCAAATTTTATCCCTTCGTACAGCCTCAGAAGACGCCAGCAAAGAGCTAGAGCAAGCACGATCCGCTCTTGAAATCGAACGCAAACACCATGCCGATACGCGAGAGGAAGCGGAAAAGAAACAAGCCGAATCCTCTGGGCGCATCGCAACACTCCAAAAAGAATGCGAAACGGCAACCACACAACTCGCGGAAGCCGAGAAGCAACTTCAGGAAATAACGGTTGGAAACGCAGAGCTTCAGAAACAAAGCGCTTCGCGAGAACAGGAACTTGAATCCCAGCTTCAGGCTCTACAAAAGAGCTCAGTGCAGACAACAAAAGCTCTTTCTGTTGCCGAAACAGCGCTGAATGAAGAGCGGGTTCTCCACTCAGGAACACGCGCAGAAGCTGAAAGAACTCAGGCAAAACTGACTCAAGAGGTTGAAGCCCTTCAGGGCAAGGCACAATCTGCCGCCAAACAACTGAGTCAGGCCGAAGTGCAATTGTCCGAGCTCACTTCTGGGCATATAGCCTTGAAGGACGCCAGCCTTCAGCGAGAAAAAGAACTCAAGGAAAAGATTGACGAGCTACAGGCCCTCTCGTCCCAACATGCCGCGGAGCTACACGAGGCTCGAGTCAATCTCGACGGGATTCAAGAGCGTCACTCAGGGGATACGAAAGCGGCCCAAGCTCAGCAAAAGGAACTAACCGAACGAATTCAGGAACTTGAAAAAGAAACCCTAACGGCAACAGATCGACTGCGCTCAGCCAAACGCACACTAACCGATCTAAATGCGGAGCACGAAGCACTCCAGCAAGAGAGTGCTGAAAAGGAAAGCACCCTAAAACAGCAGGTTCAAGCGCTGAAGGAAACTGCAAACACAACCACCACGGCACTAGCAGAAGCCCAGCACGCGCTGGAAGCAACCCTAAAGGCCCAGGCAGAAGCAGAACACGCCCTGGCAGAGAATCAAAGAATTCAGGCAGATGCGCAGGAACGAGCCAAGCAACTCGAAACAGAGCTCAAACAACAGATTGCCGCACTGAAAGCCCAGCAGAACGAAAAGGATCGTGCACTGACTGTCACCCGCGAATCATTGGAAAAAGCGGCTCAGGCAACAGCAGAAATTGAGGCGGAAAAGGCAACCCGAGAGGCCGAACTCGAAGCACATGAGACCGAACTCAAGGCGAAACTTCAGGCGCTTGAAGCACAAACCTCTGCAACATCAGAAGAACTCAAATCTACGAAAGTAGCACTCGACGGCGAACGAGAACGCTTGGCCGAGCTTCAAAAGACATCCGAAGCCAATGCAGCAGAGCTTTTCAAGAACGTCCAGGAGCTCGAAAGCAGCTTACAGACGGCAACGCAAGAGACGGATGCCGCTCGGCGCGAAAGCGAACAACGACAGGCTGAACTGAACAACCGCATTCAGACACTGGATGCGAACACAGAAAACACCTCTCAAGAGCTGAATGAAACCCGCGAGGCGCTTGAGAAAGAACGGGCCAGAATAGAAGCGCTCCAGCAGCAAAGCGCGGCAACCCAAGAAGATCTAGAACAAAAACTCAGCCAGACCGAAAACAATTTAGATGCCACGACGCAACAAATTACCGCACTGAAAGCCCAGCAGGACGAAAAAGATCACGCCCTGACTGTCACCCAAGAATCATTGGAAAAAGCGACTCAGGCAACAGCAGAAATTGAGGCCGAAAAGGCAACCCGAGAAACAGAGCTTTCCAAGAACGTCCAAGAGCTCGAAAACAACCTGCAGGCAGCGACGCAGGAGGCGGATACCGCTCGGCGCGAAAACGAACAACGACAGGCCGAGCTGAATGAGCGCATTCAGGCGCTGAAGGCGAACACTGAGAATACCTCTCAAGAGTTGAATGAAACCCGCGAGGCGCTTGAGCAAGAGCGGGATAGAATGGAAGCGCTCCAGCAGCAAAGCTCAGCAACTCTAGAGGATTTGGAACAGAAACTTAGACAATCTCAAAGCAATTTGGATGCCACAACTGCTGTGTTGGAAGATACCCGCCAACAGCTCGTCCAGGAGCAACAGATGCATGAGGCATCGCGCAACGATGCACAGGGCATTGCCGAACAACTACAGGCTGAAACGGTTGTTCTGGAAGGCAGATGCCAAGCCGCCCAAAACGCTTTACAGGAAGCTCGCAGCACATTTGAAACGACTCAGCAGCAAAACGAACACTTGCTGCAGGAAAGTCGGACACAGCAAGAGGCACTTGAGACGCGACTAGAGGAGCTCCAGGATATTGCCCGGGCATCTGCCTACGAACTGGATCAGACCAAAACGAGATTAGCGCTCGAGCAGGAGGCACACCAGGCACTTCAATCAACCCTCGAAGCCCGCAAACAGGCCCAGGAAGAACACGACCAGCAGGTCGCCGAACTTCTGATTGAGGAAGCAGACAAAGTTCAGGCCGAAATCACCTATGAACGCAACTTTCTGGAGGGCGTCACCGATGCATTCAGGGCCCGTGAAAAAGTGTTTGAAACCCGGATGGCATCCCTGCAGAAATATATCAAGGGCGACCTTCAAGAGCAGCGAGACCGTTTCGAAGCCCGCCGACAGGCCGTTGAGAAACTTGCCGCTCTGGAAGCATCGCTAACGCGTGAACGTCACCTCCGCGCAGAAACAGTTCAACAAGTTACCTCTCGCGAAGCAGAACTGCGCACTGAAATTGGAACGCTCCAGCAGGCGAATGCAAATTATGCAATTCAGCTGGAAGAGGCTGAAAAACAGTACGAGAACCAGATTCAGATCTTCACAGAACTCACAGAGCGCAGTTCGCGGAGCGAACAGGAACAGACCCAACGGTGGGAACAATTGCAGGACGAGCACCGCAAGGCATCTAGCGCATTGCGCGATTCACAGCTACACATAGAAGAACTGACAAAGCTGCGTGACGATGCAGCTGCAGAGGCCCGGCAAAAGACCGATGAGTTGGCGCTGGCCGAAACCACAGCTCAGGAATCCGCCACACACGAGCAAGACCTGACCGAGCGCGTTCAGCAACTTGAGGAAGCGCTTTCAACAGCAACGAGCAAACTCGAACAGGTCCAGTGGGATACCGAACAGAAACAAAGCGTCTTCTCGGATGACGTCGAGCGCCTGAAACGAGAACAAACAGATCTTGAACGTGAGCTCGAGGCCATCAACAAAGCTCACGCCGAAGCCAACAGCGCCCTGACATCAGCTACCACAGCGCTTAATGAAACAAGAGCCGCCCTCACATCCGCGCAGGACGGCGCCGAAACGTCCGAGCACAACCTGCGAGCCGAACTCGACGCGCTTAAGGCGGAACAGACCAAGGCCATAGCAGAAATTAAGCGGCTCCAAACGTCGCTTACTCAGGAAAAGACCCTTCACATTGATTTCAAGAAACAGTCCACCACGGGGCGGGAGGGGCTTACGCGCCAAGTAGAAGAACTGGAGCGTAGCCTAGAGGATGCCAAAACGCAGGCGGATCATCAGACAACACTCAACGCCTCTCTCCAAACCAAGTTGGAGGCCGAAGAGCTGGAAGTCGCAAATCTCAACCAACAGCGCAACGAAGAACGCCAGACACTACAGGGAGAGCTGTCAGCACAACAGGCCGAAGTTGCACGTTTGGATGCTGATCTCAAGCAAGAGAAACAACAGGTCCACGAGACTGAATTTTCCCTCACCAAAGCACAACAGGACGCAGAGGCTCTCGACACGGCCCAGAAACATCAAATCTCCGATCTTGAAGCAAAGAGCGAATCCCTGCGTGGAGAGGTTAAGGCTCTTAAAGACCAAGGGGATCTAGATGCTCAATCTATTCGTGAATTGGAAGCGAAGCTGGAAACCCAGACACAGGCACTGGAGCAAGAACGGACACTTCGTCAAACCCGCGAGCAGGAGATTATAGAACTCAAGAGCACAAGCGAGGAATCCAGGCGACAAATCAACCTGCGCAATGATCAACTCGCAAGTGAAACCGCAAACCTTGAGGACGAAAAGTCACGCCGAGTCGAATTAGAAGCCGCCCTTGCCGCACAAGAACAACGCACACGGGAAACCGATGAGCGCTGTCAAACGCTAGACGAAGAGCAGAAGCAGCAACAAAGCCTACTCCAAGACACTCAGGATCGCCACGAAGAGGAGCGCACGACACTTGAGTACGAAATGGAGAAACGCGAAGAAGCGCGACGCTTAACCGAGGCAAGCTTGGAAGCCGCCCAACAAGAGATAGCCAGACAACAGGCGCAACATGAAGAACACGTAGTTCACGTCTCTGAGGGCGAACAGAAACTAAAAGCAAAAATTGAACACCTCCGCACTGAGGGGCGTGCACTCGAAGGTCGTATTGAACAATACGAACGCGAGAAAGAGCAACAGAAACTCTTGGCAGCTGACGAACGTGAGCGACTTCGCTTGACCACCGAAAGCCTTCAGCAACAAATTGAAGAACTCCAGCAGGAATTGACGACCACTCACGTTCGCCTCGAACAGCAAAAAAAATTCTACGACGAAGAACGCGACCAGCGGCGAAAGCGCGAATCCGAGTTGCTACAACAGCGCAAAGTAATTCAGGATGCGCAGGGCACCGTTCGCAAGAAGGAACAACTGCTCGCGCAACAGGGCAAACTGCATGCCGATGAAGTCAATCGCTGGAAGCAGAAGGAGCTCGTATTGACTAAGCGGATCGAGCAGCTCCAACGCGATTGGCGTTCAGCATCGAGTCGTATGGAAAACGTGCAACGCGAACTCATACAACTCAGAAAACAGGGAGATGCCACCCTGATTCCTATAGATGCTGCTATCGAGATTAGCGAAGATCTGCCACTCTTTGAAAATGAAGTGCTCCCCCCCATTCCTGAACCTGCTCCGCCCATGGAGCCCATGGATTCAGATCCCTTGACCAACTTGGAAGCATTGGCGCAAGAAGAGCTAAAGCAGTGGAAAGAGGAACGCCAAGAAACGCCTACGGAAACACCAGAGGAACCCCGTCGCGGCGCAACGAGAAATCCCTCCACCCCCCCTCCTAAAGCCATGTTCAAAATGAAGCCGTGGATGCGATTACAGAAATAACCATGGAAAGTCTACCTCCAAAGACGCTTAAGACGCAACTGGTTCGTCTGGACAACAATCTCAAGCAGATTGAACGAAGCCATTTTGCGGGCATCCAGAGAGCACCGGGATCTCTGCCCGTGCTGGAGGCGTTTCAGGATTTTCTAAACATGGAACGCAGGAAGGCAAGACGCCGAATGCTGGCACTCTCCGCATTCTTTGTTGTCCTGCTTCTTACTGCAGCTGGTGCAGGAACAGGCATCGTGTTTTGGCAAATGAAATGCATGGCGGTCGACTACGACAACGTGACCGCACGCACCAAAGACCTAAATGCAAAACTGATCTCTGAGGACGAGACCACACGCGCTTCGCTGGCTGAACTTGAATCTCGGCTCGAATCTGAAAACCAGGGCCTAATTCAACGTCACGAAAAACTTCTTTCTGCACACACGACCATTGCAGAACAAATTCTTCAGGATGGCACAAGTTTGACGGCCATACAGGAAACGCTGGACCGCCTTGCGAGCGAAAACGCAGCACTTAAGGAAGATTTGGATCGCGTAATGAAAGACTGGCCCAGCGTGTCTCAACAGGTTCAAGCACTTGAGGGATCAAAACCATCACCAGCCCAACCGCGTGTGACGCAACCAAGGGAAGCCTCTGTTGTTGCATCCACCGAGGTGGCACCTGTACTGCTGAAGCCTTCCCCCCCTCGCTCTCAAATCGCGCTGACAATCGTGCCGCAAGGGGAGCAACACGGCATCCGCTGGCGCCTTCCCGTTATTCCGGAATAAAAAGTGTCTGACCAATACGCAGATCGTCGGGATTCTTTAGCTTGTTTACCTCGGTAATAACACTGGCCTTCACGCCATACGCCTTTGCAATCTCTGAGAGCGTCTGACCCGCTTTTACGACATGCTCATATCCAGACTCAGAGCGCACAGCCGCTGGACGGGGTTGGCTCTTTATAATATCAGCCATCCGACGACTTAGCTCCTCCACCAGCTCCTTACGAATGCGTTCCAGAACGGATGACTGTGCCACAAGTTTACCCTCAACCGTTTGAAGATCGGAACCATACTGTGCAATTGCACGATCCTGCGTTGCGCGCATATCGGCAATTTGCACATGGAGATCTTCACGTCCTGCTTCAATCCCATCAAGTTGCTGCTCAAGTCGCTGCACGCTAGCCTTCAGATTGGCGATGTCGTTGTGAATCCGTGTATCGCCCTGTCGCCGTTGCTGTGCAGAAAGCGTCTCGCATCCACTACAGCAAACTATGATCAAACCTATCAGAACAAGGGCACCATATTTCATTTTTATCCTTTCTCAAATTACTGTGTTTCCTGATAGACAATCTAGTGGTGAATCGCGAAATACCCAAGCAAGAAAGCACCCGTGAGTCATATTTGATGTTGCATGCGATGCGCTATCCTGCCTAACCTGCCCATATGAACATCTACCCACTACTCCTGCAGCCGGTTTATAAGGATTATATCTGGGGGGGGAACCAAATTGCGCAGCAATATGGTCGCCAAGGGACACCGGCTCCTTGTGCTGAATCCTGGGAAATCTCCGACCGCCCGGAAGGGCTGAGCGTTGTCCTCAACGGTTCACAGAAAGGGACAACCCTCCACACACTTGTCAAGACAATGGGGGCAGATCTTCTCGGAACGCATTCTGCCAGTACGGCATTTCCGCTACTCATTAAGATCATTGATGCCAAACAGGATCTTAGCGTTCAAGTCCACCCCAATGACGCCAATGCACACATCACAGGTGGCGAGCCAAAAACTGAAATGTGGATTGTGCTTGATGCTCTGCCTGGGGCCATGATTTACGCCGGCACGAAGCCGGGAGTCACTCAAACACAATTCGAAGCAGCGCTTTCAGACGGCACACTCGAAACGGTCGCACTTGCCAAAGTTCCGGCCAAACCCGGGCGTGCCATCTTTGTCCCCGGGGGCCGTGTCCACGCCATCGGAGCCGGTTGTCTTCTTTTGGAGATCCAACAAAACTCTAACACGACCTATCGTGTCTACGATTGGGGCCGCGTGGGGCACGACGGCACCCCCCGGCCGCTACATCTTGAGCAAGCCCTGCAAGTCATTGACTGGGACAATGGAGCCCCCGAAGTGGTTCCGCCACTCGCACACCCATCGACTGGCAATAACCAGTGGTGGGACATCATTCATTGCCCCTTTTTCAACACAAAGCGCATTGATCTCCGAGAGCCCGAGGAATGCACCCATGATGGCAGTAGTTTCCACGCCCTTTTCGTCACAAAAGGAACGGCCCTGATTGGAGCCAACGGCGTTATGGCGTCTGCGGCAGCTGGCACATCATGTCTAATTCCCGCAGCAGCAACAAACTACACCATCACCCCTATATCCGGACCCGCTTCGGTGATCCAAATCATGCTTGGCTAGCCATACGCACCCTGAAATGGCCAAACTCCAGACCTGCTTCCCCAACCCTTGTAGGACGTGCTTCCCGTATTCGGGGCGCGCGTGCAGATCAGCTCCTCAAACCACGGGCTCCCCGGAATACCGGGGAAGCCCGTCCTACAAGGATCGTTGTAAGACAAGCGTCCCAAAGGGAGCTAGAAGCGGCCACATCTTTACATAAACCGCAAGTAGTTTGCAAAAGGCTCTAGGACTTTTCAGGTGTAATCTTGGAGCCGCGCATTCGCGATTTAATAAAATCTGACCACACATGATTCTCTTGGCCAACCGTATCGCAAAATTCCACTCCGATGGAATAGGACTGGACGACATCAGTATGTTGGACTCGTGACCAAGCCACACGGGCAACATGTACAAACTCGGCAGCTGGCTCCGTGAACACCACATGTAGGCGAACCATGGTTCCTATGGGAACAGACATATGTACAACCATCTTCAAACCACCAGAGGAAAGGTCACGTGTCGTGCACTGGAAGACCTTTCCCTCTAACGTGAGAGCTTCTGGCGCCGCATCCACAATGACTTTGATATACCCCTTCTGAGCAACACGACTATGTACGCGGCGATTGGCAGGATTTTCATCAGTCATAAGGCTGATAGTCTCCTATTCCCCCCAGCATTCTGCAAGTGCAAAACGTCGCACTGGGTTGACAACGAACGTTTCAGGAACGTACACTGGTCGCCGATAGATACATACCAAGCGCCGACAGAGGAGAATCACCCGATGAAGACATTCAAGCTGCTTTTATTGAGCATATCACTACTACTACCTCTAATGGGGATTATCGGGTGTGAGACAGAATCTTCAGATCAGGCCAGCGTGTCGATCACCCCAAACACAGCATCCGTTGCTCTGGGAGCCTCTCAGGTGTTTACCGCCTCCGGTTGGCAGGATTACTCCTGGAGTCTTTTAGATTCGAGCGTTGGTGTGCTCTCAACAACCACAGGAAATAGCACAACTTACACAGCTGTGCTGGCGCTCTCATCATCCAACACAACCCAAGTGCTCACCGTTACAGCCAACAACAACAACAGCACCAGCAATGCCACAACACTAACGGCAGAAGCCCTCATCACACACCTCTAAGTCGCACACGCGCTGGAACCCATGCCACAAGCCGATCTTGAAATCTACAGCCTGACGAATTCTCGCGTCAAGAATGTCGTCAAATTGCGGCAACGTTCACATCGTGATGATCTTGGGTGCATGCTCATAGAGGGTTTTCGAGAGATCAGCCGGGCGGTGGATAATGACCATCCGATCGAAGAGCTCTTCTACTGCGAATCCCTTTTCCAGGGCGAGAACAATACCGCCCTATTAAGTCGCTGCCAATCCCGCGGGGCACACCTCCTGGCCTGTTCTAAACCCGTATTTAAAAAGATGTCCTATCGCGATCGTCCCGATGGACTAATTGCCATTGCCCCACAAGTCCGCTGCGAGCTCAGCGCGATTCCCCTGAGTCCGGCGCCATTCATTGTCATCGCGGAAGCCATTGAAAAACCAGGAAATCTGGGAACCATTTTAAGGTCTGCAGATGCCGCCAGCGTCGATGCCGTCATTGTTTGCGATCGTTGCACAGACATCAATAACCCCAATGTCGTCCGCGCCAGCATTGGCACTCTATTTTCGATACCGGTGGTAGAGACAACAGGAGCAGAAGCAATCGTATGGCTTGCTGCTAACGACATTCAGGCCGTCGCAACTACCCCACATACCGATGTTCTCTATAACAACGTCGACCTGACACGAGGTGTTGCCATTGTTGTTGGCACCGAGCAATATGGCTTAAGTGACGCATGGTTAGAGGCATCCAAAATCAAGGTTCGCATCCCCATGCTGGGCCAGGCAGATTCACTCAACGTGGCCTCAGCCACCACTATTTTGCTCTATGAAGTTGTCCGACAACGCCTCTAAACGGGTTCCCATTTCACCTTTCAACTTTCAGCTTTTCCAATTTCAAATTTACGATCCCCCACCCTTCACCCCTTCCTCTTCCTGATCCGTGACAACGCCACAGGCAGCATCCTGTTTATGGGAAGGATGGTGAATCCAAGCAACAATTAAGCCAAGGAACGAGCTCTCAATTGCCATCGTCAATTTCGGTTTATGTAAAGCTCCCTTTAGGACGCTTGCCTTGCAACGAGCCTTGTAGAACGAGCTTTCCCGGTATTCCGGGGAGCCCGTTGGTTTGAGATGCGGGTCTGCACACGCTCCCCGAGTACAGGGAAGCACGTCCTACAAGAGTTGGGAAAGCGCATCTGGAGTCTGGCCATTTCAGAAGGTGCTCTCGCACATAGCGCAAGATGTACGAAACGGGAGTCAATAGATCTCCTGAAGTTTGGCAGTGCCCGATCATCCCCGTGACGGCATTTCTTGGAAAACGCT
>CAZNWT010000019.1:0-51672 GCA_964576795.1 uncultured Victivallales bacterium | reverse complement strand
CGCTGGTTTTCTGCCCCACTCCTGCTATTCTACCCCGTGAACGGTTACCTGCAAACCAATCCCATTCTGCAACAATGGGGCTGGGGCGCCCTCGCCCCAGGAAACCGCCATCACCTCACAAATTTATACCCCACTCCATGCACCGTCAGGATATGAAGCGGATTATGCGTATCTTTCTCGATTTTTCGACGCAGATTGGCGACAAAGCTGTCCAAAGAGCGCTGCGTCCCATAATACTCAGTGCCCCACACGTCATTCATCACCCGATCTCGCGAAAGCGCCTTGCCCTCATTTTGCAGAAAATAGGCCAGAAGATCGAACTCGGTTCGCGTTACGGTCACATCTTTGCCACTTTTCGTGAGCGTCCGCGATTCGAGGTCCAAAACCACATCATCGAACGTATACGTACGGGGGCCGGTGGCGCGAGCTTTTCCTCTCAACAAAACCGCTTTCACACGCGCTAACAGCTCATCCACACTAAAGGGTTTCGTCACATAGTCATCGGCACCCATCTCAAAACCATGCAACTTGTCAAATTCATCCCCACGCGCCGTTAACATAATAATGGGGGTCTGCATTCCTTTATCGCGCAGTTGGCGACACACCTCAAATCCGGTGAACCCCGGCAACATAATATCCAACAAAATAAGGTCAGGACACTGATCTAAGGCCAATTCCAGTGCCGTTGGTCCATCGGATGCTTTCAGAACATCATACCCGGCAAATCGCAAGTTTTCCTCAATACCAAGCAGAATGGCCTCTTCATCATCCACCACCAATACGCGACTCTTTTGACTACTCATATATATCTCCCTCTTTAAATGAATTTGGAAATCAGAAATTGGAAATCCAAATCTCATATTTCACGGCGTGTTGTCCAAAGCTAGATTCCTCGACTTAGCTCGGAATGACACCCTTACAGTGCCAGAGATTCCTAAGAAACAGTCATGCTGAGCTTGCCGAAGCATCTCGCCACAGGCGCTCTTTCGATTTTGGCAACACGCCGTTGAAAATCCAGATCCCAAATCCCGTTTCACATTTTTAATTTCAGATTTTAGATTTACTTCTCAGCCATACCGAAAACACAACGCCTCCTCCCTGCCTGTTGTCGAGCGTGATGCGCCCACGATGCGCCTTTACGATATCGGTGCAAAGCGAAAGCCCCAATCCAATTCCACCCACATGGCGATGCGCCTCGCTATCATGCCGATAAAAACGCTCGAACACCTTATTATGCTCATGCAGCGGAATTCCGGGACCATGGTCAGCAACCGTAATTACAATCCAATCCCTCCCTCGCCTCTGTGCTACACCTAGGCCTACCTCAATATCGGATGCATGCGGATCCGTATTGCCCTCACGTACAACGCCATATTTCACTGCATTATCAAGCAGGTTGGTCACAACCTTGGCAAGCGCCTCTGCATCTCCCTCCACGGTCGTCGGACTCTCGCAAATTTTCAATGCAATCGAAACACGCCCCTGAAGACGATCCCGATATGCAGTGACCGTATGCGACACCATATCACGAACAGCAAAAAGGGACATTGTATACGATATTGCACGTTGCTCTTGGCAAAAAAAGAAGAGAATGCGTTCGATCATATCACCAAGCCGTTCGCACTCACTCGCAATGGTACGCAAAAAATGCTTCTGTTTCTCGGGATCCTGAACACGCCCCGCACAGAGACTATCAGCCAGCACGCGCATTGACGCAACAGGCGTACGCAAGTCGTGAGACATCCCGATCACAAACTCACTGCGGCGGCGAGTTAAGGCCGCCTGATTCATTGTCCGTCGTATCAGAATCGTGGAACTCACCGTGATCACCACGGCCAGCAGGAGAATGCCCCATCCGATCAAACGGGCCTCAAGTGCCTCTGCACGCCGGAGGTCGTCTTCGTGAACCAGAAAGGCAGCAAGTTGGACATGGACAAAGGGATCTGGCAGCCACCCCGCGGCCAGAGCACCCTCACCCCCTCCACATTCCGCTCCTACACGACGTCGAGCACGATCGGGCTCAATGCTAAACGAATCGGAAACCTGAACGTCACTCTCCACAGCATCTTCCGATCGCGCGCGCCCTTCGACCGCAACAATACGTAACTCAACGACCTCCGTAGAACAATCCACAACGATGGCTTCAAGTCGCTTCATCACCACATCCACATTGATCTCGAACCCCGAAATGAGTTCGGAAAAACCTGGGACGGGGCTGAAATAGTAAATACGCCCCTCACGGCGTAGGGATAGGTTCGTTTCCAGAGAACGCCCGCCAGAAGATTGTAAGTTGATAAGATCCTGCCGAAGCAGGTAATCGGCAGACAGCGGCATTTCCGCCGCGGCATCAGGAATGTTGGGATAGACGAACCCCCACGGATTCATGAACAGGTAGACGTGCTTCACAAACGCGCACTGCCCTTGTAAAGCCTCGACGGCTCGTGCAAAACCTCCGGCATCCATTCCTGACAATACCGTGGCCCGAAAGGTGTCGCGAACATGGGCAGTATCAGCGAGCAGTAATCCTCGAACCGTCTCACACGCCGCATCAATTTGCCGAATCGCATCCTGTTCGAGACGTCGGTGCAAAATGACTTCACGCGCTTGAATAGAGCGACCGGCAAGGACGCTCAATAGTCCCGTCGGCAACACCACTAAAAGCAGCAGAGTAATCACCAATCGCATGTAATACCGTCTTCAGTTGGATTTAGGTGCAAAACTGTAGGCACGTATCTCCGAGACGTGTCCATTGTGTGCACCTCGGAGATGCGCACGTACTTCCAATCAATAAAAGAACCAAACTGAAGTAGAGCCCTTTTTAGCAGCCTGTATGCACGAGGGAGAAGTAATATGACGAGGACGAACCGTGAAAACCAGTTAATCGCGTACTCTTTTTAAACCCGACAGGCTACTAACGCTTCATATCCATCTCAAGTTTCATCAGCCAATCACGAACTTGATCCGCTTCTTTGCCATGAGGGTTCAACTTGAGATAACGACGATAGTGAAGCATCGCCTTCGCAGGAGACTTCAACTCGTCGTCATAGAGAATGCCAAGATTGTAGTGAACATCCGCATCCAATGGATCCAGATTCAACGCTTGGAGATACTTCTGTTCAGCTTCCTCAAATTTACCTTCACGGGCATAAACGGCCGCCATGTTGTAATTCATATCCAGTTTTTCTTTATCACTGGCATGTAGAACATCCTCACGGGCACTCTCCAGCACCTCCGCCACCCGTTCGGCTTTGATAAGACGGTGTTCCCGCTTTTCTAGTTCCATTTTCAAGGCCCGAAGATCTTCCTCCCGCTCCATAAGCGTCTGTTCCAGGGTCTGTCCAGTCGCTTCAAGCTCCGTAATTTGCTTTTCAAGATAAGGCACTTTTGTTGTCAGGCGTTCAACCAATTCCTGGTATTCAATCTCGCGAGAGCGGAGATCTGCAAGCTCGGTCTCTGCCTTCTGGCACAACCTCTTCTCATGCGAAATTTCGTCATCATACGCACTATCACGCTTTTCCAATTTCTTGAGACGCTTTGAAAGTCGCTGACGTTCCGACTCGATCTGGACAATCTTCTCGCGGAGCGTAACATTCATCGCGTCCAGTTCTTTGAAAAGCGCGCTACTCCGCACATCCGTTTTTCGACTGCGAAGCTGGTTGGCCTCATCCCCTAGGTATCCGTTTTTGCGTTCGGCCTCAGCAAGGTCCGCTTTAAGGGAATTCACCATCAACGCCTGCACTTCACTCGCATTTTTTAGTTCCTGAATGGCGCGTTCCAGTTTCGTTTTTGCCTGCTGCCATTGCATACGTTCCGCATCGGTCGCTTCGCTCATATCGCCAACAACCGGAACAGTAACGTCCACATCACGAGCTTGAGACTCAAGCGCTGCAATGCGCTGCCGAAGAGCAGCATTTTTCTGATCCCGTTGCGCTAGATCAGCCGACACATCTGGGGCATTCCCTTTCGTCACAATTGGTGGATGAGCCTTCAGGGCCGCAACCTCTTGCTGCGATGCATCAAGCTCTCCACGGAGTTTGCTGCCTGCCTCTTCCAAAGACGAAAGGTCAAAAAGAAGTTTATCCATCGCCTTGCGGCGTTGGTTATCCGTTGCACTCACGCGGGAAAGGTCGGCCTCCAACCCCACAAAGCGCTCCGCATCACGCTGAGCATTGGTTTCCTGCTCTTTGAGTTTTGAAACCAACGTTTCTTTGGCCGCTACAGTGCTGCCAAGCTCTTTTCCAAAACGAGCGGCCTCTGCACGCAACTCAGTACACTGCTGTTCAAGCTCTCGGATGCTCCCCGCACCCCGTCTGGTTGTCTCTTCAACTTGTGCCTCAAGCTTGGCAATGCGATCAGCCCGCTCACTGTTTAGACGTTCTGCAGTCGCAAGCTTGGTCAACACATCGTCCATAGCCTTCTTGCGCTGTTCATCTGTCATTTTAATGCGATCAAATTTGGTTTCAATGGCTTGACGAGACTTAATTTCACTGCGAATTATTTCATCTTTAAGCGAGACCTGCTTCTCCATATCAGCAAGCTCCTGCTCCACGGCCTTCACAGCCTTTTGCCGCGCGCTAAGAGTCTCTCGCAGCTCATCAAACTGCTTCGCATGCGTCCGGATTTTATCGTCCTTTGCACGAACCGTTTTGCGGATACCATCCCCCTCGCTGCGTAGCGCGGAAATCTCGCCATCGCGCGCCTTGAGTGTTCCCTTCAGCTCGGCCAACTTCCGGAACAGGTCATCGAGCGTCTCTTTACGCTGAGTCTCAACCGCCACCATCGCTTCCATTTCAGACGTCAGCTTCTGGATACGCTTATCATCACTGATTGGGCCACGTCTTTTCTTGGCCTTAGCCTTGGCATCGGAAAGTTGCTTCTTGAGGAGAACCACCTCATCTTCCAACTTTTCCTGCTTCTCTTTGTCTCCCCCATCTTCGGCAAACAGCCGTTCGAAATCTTGCTTCGCCTGATCTCGCTCATCTTCGACACGCTTAACCCGACTCGTCAGCGTGTTAATCTCCTGCGTGACAATGCTGTTCTCGTCTTCAAGATTCTTGCAGCGCGCCGTCAGTTCTTCGGTGGCGGCGTCGCCTTTAGAAGCCGCCTTAAGTTTTTGCACAAAATCCTTCTGGTCCTTTTCATTTACAGCAAGAGCTCTCTCCAAGGCAGATACCTCAGCGCTCAGAAGCTCATTGTCCTTCGCCAACTTTTGTTTTTCTTTCGTCAGCTCAGCAACGGCATCAGGCTTTACCTTTGATTCTACAACCTGAGTTCGATTTCCGAGTTCAGAAGAGAGGCGTACATTTTCCCGCTGCGCATCGGCTAATTGCAATTCGAGAAGCTCAACCAGATCGTGACTGTTCGTCGACTCATCCTGCCCGTAAGCATCAAGGCGTAAAACGGACACAACAAGCAAGGCGGCAAGCAAGAATGGAAAATATCTACTTTTCATCGTATGGAACCTGTCTCTCCTGACTCGTTTCATAAAAAAAGAGAACCCCAACAGTGCGTCAAAACACACTTAGGTTTGAACCGTTTTAACACAGTCGAACCCTATAGGTTAAGCTCTTTTTTGTGGTCTATACTTTTACGACACACAATCGCATGAGCGGGAAGCCGGATATTACCCCAACAGCGGCATTCCTATAGCAAACTTTACAGGGGTGAAACTTGAGAATGAACATCCAACATCGAACACTCAACATCGAAGTGTTGAATTCATTCTTCGTTTGATGCTGAACGTTGAAAACAACGAGCGAAACGAGAAAGTTTCAGGTCAGCGTAGCGACTTGAGCTTCTTCGTGCCGCGGGGGCCCGCGGTGCGCATTGGCTTCGCCGTCTTCTTGACATCCTTCATGCGAAGGAACGGACGCTCACCGGTAATGATACGAGGCGTCAAGAACACAATTAGCTCATCGCTCTTGGTCACGTCACTAGTTGAACGAAACAACAAGCCAAGCAGCGGAATACGACCTAGTAATGGAACGCTGCTTTGTTGTTTTGACGTCTCATTCTGAATCATCCCCGCAATAATAATAGTCTCTCCGTTTTTGATCATAACGCTCGTCTCAGCCATGGATTTGCGAATAATCGGGACCGACCGATAAGCATTGTAGTCGCCAATTTTGGAACTAATTTCCGGTTTGATATCAAAACTGATGAGATCATGATCATTGATGCGCGGGGTAACGGCGAGGCTGACACCCACCTCAATAAATTGAATGGACTCACCCACTACATTTGTGGTTCCCGACTCTAGCGATGCCTCTGCATAGGGCTGATCCGTAATCACTTTGATCATGGCTTCGTCGCCATCCATCACAGCTACATGCGGATTTGAAAGTATCTTGGTCTCACCAACGCTTTTAAGTGCATCCAGAACAACTTCCAAATCACCGCCCGCCGCAATGGTGTTGAACTGCATTCTTCCTGTGGGTGTTCCTGCCCCCCCTAAAGAGCTAATCGCGATTGGGGAGGCCGCTGATTGCAACGAGAAGCGTGGATTCAATCCATTGAAGAGATGGTTCCAGTTAATGCCCAAACGGTAATCATCGCTCAAAGTCACCTGAACAATCTTGGCCTCAACAAAGACCTGCTTCGGGCGACGATCAAACATTGCAATGACACGCTCAACCTCTGCCATCTTGTGGGGCAGATCTGTTACGATAAGAGTGCGGGTTCGCTGATCGGTTCGTACCGTACCGGCTTCTTGAGAAAGGACTGCTGCGACCTCGGTCTGCATGGTGGCCGTTTCGGCATACTGCAAGACAAAGGTCTTCGTTATCGTAGGCAGCTGGCGCGAAAGCGTAGCAATATCGGCAGATGCAATGATGGCTTCCATTTCCTTAATCTTGGCGGGCGTATCAATCAAAATTAGCGTTCCCGTCATCTGATCCGAAACGATAGTCCCTATCGTGCTCTTAAGTGGCTCCAGCAGTTGAGCCACACGGACAGCATCTGCATATTTCAACTCGTGAATCTGAACTTGCTTCTGGTCATAAAAACTTGTGCCATAGAGACGCTGATACTCAGCATCGCTCATGATCGTAATGATGCCGCCTTTTACAATAAAGGCGAGATTGTTTACGGAGAGCACCACATCTAGCGCATCCCCCACCGTGACATCATCGAACTTCAGTTTTGTTGTAAGACCCGAGACTCCGCTTCCAATAACAACATTGGGGAGCCCCCCCCGATAGCCAAGAAATTCGATAAGCTGAACAACATCCCAATCCGTGATGGCTTTCAGGTTAACGCGATTATCCAAACCAACAATGCCGTAGTCCTTGAGCTGTTTGGGACCCACGCGGAGATTGGCGCTGCTAACGTGCTCAACACCACTTACAGGCCCCGAAACCGGCTCCTGTGCAATGATAATGCCAACCGGAAGGATCCAAGCAAAAGCACATACCACACTAAGCAAACGTCTGTTATTTATTACTTCAAACATATTATCTCATCTAAAGCAGCGCATTCCCGGTTATCGTGATCACTTGATCGTCAGCGTCTCTTCGCCTGATACAAGGGCCACTGAGGCTTCGTCAATACTATCGACACGAACATCCTGCTTAGTCAGGACAATTGTTTGACCAGCCGTGAGAAAATGCATTTTTTTATCTTTCGTGTCCATCACAATCGCTTCACGCACTTTGGTCATATCACCAGAGGCCGTCTGTCGCTGTACCTCTGATGTCCCCATAAGTTTCCAGTTTTCGCGCACAAAAGCACGCCACCCCTTCAACGCTTCAATATCTGCTCCATCCGTAGACAAAGGAATCGGCTTGGAAATCTGCCCTAAGATTCGCCGCTGGGAGAAAATATTAAGCGTATCACTCAAAGAAGCCATCGCGAGATTGGCCACGGGTTCAGGAAGATCTATATCAAAAACCGAATACTGCTTCGGCGCTTTGGGTAAGTTCCGATAGATCTCATAGCCCGAACTCCCCAGTAGCACCAGAATTGCCAGCGAGAGCACATGCCCAATTGACTTTGTCTGAAAAGGGCCAGAGGAGGTAGGTGCGACTCGATCCACAGGCTGGCCATCACTATCATCGCCAAGCGTAAACCCCACGGAGGCACCCTCTGTAGGCGATTCACCCTTCTGAATCACTTCCAAGAGTTTTTCCTCAGGCGTCTGCTCCTGTTGTTCCTCTTCAGCCATGTCTTCGGCTTCCTTTTCTTGTGGGGTCAGGCCCCAACCACGCGCAACATGCCTGTTGCTGCCAATGCTTTGTCACCATCGTCGTCCAAGAGTCCTTTGAAATCATCGGCTGCAATCTCGTTCTCAATCACACGGTGTACCAACTGTAAATCGACACGCCGTTTGTCGTGCATCACCATATGTTCCAAAACATTGTGACACAGAAGGCTTACTCGACGTGGAAATCCTTCTGTATATTCACAAACCTTGTCCACGGCCTCTGGCGTGAACATCGACTCTCTACCACGATATCCGGCTGCCCGCAAACGGACATCAATCAAATCTCGCACCTCTCCGGCAGCCAGAGGTTTCAACATCACCTTGGCCGAAACCCGATCCCAAAAGTTTGCCCTGCGTGTGAGGCGAGGCAACAGCTCCATCTGCCCTACAAGCACGAGCTGCAAAATCTTAAATTCGTTGGTCTCATAATTCAAGAGAATCCGAAGGACTTCAAACACAAAATCTGGCAGAATTTGTGCCTCATCTATTAATAGGATCACCGTGCGGTTGCGTTCAACCCCCTGAGTGAACAAATAACGTTCTATTGATTCCATATAATCAAGCGACGTTAGCTTGCCTTTAGGTAGTGGAACGTGAAAGAGCCCCGCAACACGAGATAGAAATTGCTTCTCGGTCCGAAAATAGGGGTTCAGAATCATGCGAAACGTCACGCTCTGATCTTCGTTTAGCACGCGCGAAAGCTTACGGCTCACCGTCGTCTTACCCGTGCCAATATCCCCAATCATGACACTTAAACCCCGTTTCAGGGCGATCGCAATCTGAAGACGACACAGGGCTGCGCGGTGACCAGGAGCGTTGAAAAAGAAACCAGGGTCCGGACTCGTGGAGAAGGGCTCTTTATCAAGTCCTAATACGCGATAGTAACTCATAAATTGTTCTCCGACCTACGCCACCAATAAAAAAAGATAAATATCCCCTTATTCAATTCACTGCCACTATAGGGAAATCCCCTAGAGCGTCAACCTTAGATTCAAGGGCGTGTTTTGGCAAGCATCTGCGATTCGGCACAAAAACAACCTTCCACTCTCCACAGTCCACGCCCTCACTCGGGCGCTCCAATTACAAAATTTCGATATTCCCCGGGCAAGCCATCACATCCTCGCTCGGCCGCTTTGATGATGTTGAACAACTCCCTCGCCGTAACATAATGCAGGCACCAATCTTGGGATCCCCCCGTGCATGTTTCGGATAGCAGACGATGAAATTCAACCATCTTCGGTCCAAAAAGCGACGGCTGATTCCGACTCAAAGCCCCATGGGTATGCAGTTTGACAACCGTCCAATCAGGCCGCCCCCGTACATGGACGCCAATACGTTGCCACAGTCGCAATCGGTCTCCAGTTGCCGGATTGACTCCCGAAAGCTCACCATTCTCGAACCGTGGAATAATCCCCTGCTTCCGGACCTCCCAGTTCAGTCCCAACGGACCAGGAATCATCATAACAGCGGATTCGTCAGCAACAGCGCTTTCTCCGCATAAAACCGGGCGCAGTGCGCGCGGTCCGCGCTGCCCTGGGAGAGGATCAACTCCATAGTATAGGGTATTCACACGTCGCGGCTGAGTTGGTGATGGCGCCGATGGAAAGGTCAAGTCGGCATAGCAGCCCGTATCGGACAGAATGGCGAGCTCACGATCCACGCCACACCAGTCCCCATCAGATCGTCCATTACAAA
The DNA here is from genome assembly GCA_964576795.1 of uncultured Victivallales bacterium. Taxonomy (GTDB): domain Bacteria; phylum Verrucomicrobiota; class Kiritimatiellia; order UBA8416; family UBA8416; genus JABGOW01. The sequence goes on along the minus strand of CAZNWT010000019.1, from coordinate 41,777 downwards.
GACACCAATTTCCATGAACAAATGCATACGCCGGACCGGTCCGATGTTCTTCACGTCCCACGCTCTTCCTGCGCCCTAGCAATCCGTGCTGCTCCACATAGGTGTCCCGACAGCGTGTCAGCTTGTCCCGAAAACCCTCCTCGGTGTCATTACGGTGGTGCAAATGAATCTCTACCTCACCGTACCCCACCTGGCAAAATGCACCCAACCGATCAAGACACCCCGGTTCATATTCATCCCAGGGGTAGAAAAAAGTGTGCCGCGGCATGCAACCATCAGCATCGCGAAAGCGAGCCAATGCCCCCTGATACGCATTGCACCAGTCGGCAACCAACGCCTGTGCCTTTGCAGCACTCACCCCACCTGTAATCTGTCCGTCCGGAAGAATCGTACGATTAAACGGCTCGAAATGATCCGCAATACAAACAAGCAAGTGGCGTTGCCCCTCACGCATTCGGGGGCGCCGCAACACTGATGCCAAATATCCTGCCAGCCATCTGTCCATACCACGTAGCATTTCGAGAGACTAGCCAGACGAGACAGTGGCTGCAACTTATTTGGTCCGTAATCTCACACCTGAAATCTAAGGGAGCCCGCGAGATCACAAGGCCCCGCTTGTTTCTGAATCCATTGACCTTTCCCTCCTTTTGTGGCTAGCTAGATGCTACCCGAAGAGGGGCGGAACGTGATGATTCTAGACCGGAACCTTTTTGGAACAGGCTTTATTAACAGCCTGTATGAACAAGGAAGAAGCAATATGATGAGGATGAACCGTGAAATCAATTAATCGCGTAATCTCTTTAAGATCGACAGGCTGCTAACCCAAATGATTTCCGCACTTAATGTAACTCTCATTGTCCTAGCACTTGTCTTCGCCTACACTTGGTTTGGGTATCCCGTGCTACTGGCGCTTCTGGCAGAGCATGCCCCCCCCCCATCCCGACAACCCCAGACGGACTTACCAAAGGATTCAGATCTGCCACATGTTAATATCGTCATTGCCGCGCATAACGAAGCCCAGATCATTGCTCAGCGTATCCATAATCTTCAGGCACTGGATTACCCCCCCCACAAAATCAGCGTTTACCTCGGTACAGATGGCTGCACAGACACAACGGCAAGCATAGCGCAAGAGGTGGCCGCAAAAGATGATCACATTCAGGTCATGGAGTTTTCCCAGAATCGCGGCAAAGTCACTGTCTTGCGAGAAATGGTTTCACACATCCGCAATTCGGCGAACGCCACCTCTCCCTCACTTCTCGTATTCAGCGATGCCAACACTATGTTCGCGCACGATGCTATCCTTCACCTGGTGAAGTCGTTTTCGGATCCCCGCGTCGGCGGTGTCTGCGGACGACTCATCTTCACAAATACCCCCTCTGAAGCCGACAATGCAGGGCAAGCCCTCGATAATCCTGCAGAAGAGGGCCTCTACTGGCATTTGGAAACCAAACTGAAAACATGGGAATCTGCTCTCGACTCTTGCCTCGGAGCCAACGGCGCGATCTATGCCATTCGCCCCTCTCTTTTCTGGGAGTCTATTCCTGTAAACACCATTGTTGATGACTTCGTGATCGGTATGAAGGTTCGGGAGCAAGGCTACCACATGCTGTATGATCCCTCAGCAATCGCAACAGAAGCACTGCCGGATGTTGGAGATGAATGGGTGCGGCGTGTAAGAATTGGGGCGGGTGACTACCAGGCTCTAGGGTTCTGCAAAGCCTGTTTGGCGCCCCGCTTCGGCGTTTTCGCATGGGCATTCTTGTCACACAAAGTGCTCCGATGGGTGACGCCCCACCTTGTGATCGTGATGGGATGCATCAGCTACCCGCAATGTGCCTTCGCCTACGGTAACGGCAGAGCGTTTCTCGACACGATTCCCGCAAGTGCTGTCGCAACGCTACTCACCTTGCTCCTGATCGCAGGGCAAACGGGGAAACAGTTGAGAAAGATGGGGCAAACGGGACGCATCGCCCACTTATGCGGTGCGTGCGATCATTTCATCACCATGCACGTTGCCCTTTTCGCCGGATGGATTCGCTTCTGTAGCGGAAACATGTCGGGAACATGGAAACGGACCCCACGTTAATCTGAAACTTTACCTTAATCTTCATCTTTGTCTGAGTTGACAATACGTCGATTCAGGGGAAAAATGATCGCGGAGAGAGCATTTCAACAGCTACCATACCTGTAGCCCTAAACGAAGGAACACACAATGACCGCATATGACCGCACGAAAATACTGATTGTTGACGATGATGCACACCTGCTCACTACGCTTACCGACTTTTTACGATTCGAGGGCTTTGAGGTGTTGAATGCCGCCGACGGAAAGCAAGCCCTTGCCCTACTCAGAACCGTTCGTCCCGACGTCATCCTGCTTGATGTAATGATGCCAGGCATGGATGGCGGAGAGGTGGCTCAAGCCATACGAGCCATACCCGCCCTAAAAACGACCCCGATCATCTTCACAACCGCCGTTGTCAGCAAGGCTGAAGAACGCACACATGACGGTCAGATTGGTGGCGAATCGTTTCTTGCAAAACCCTTCAACCTTGACGAACTCACAATGCGCATCCGCAACTTACTGCAAAACCCAAATACGGGAGTCACCCCATAACACAAACACAACAGAAGCGAGCCGCAATCCTCCTCGTTGATAACAACAGGAGGTATTTGTAGTAAGATTGGAGCCAGTTGAGGGACTCGAACCCCCGACCTAGTGATTACAAATCACTTGCTCTGCCAACTGAGCTAAACTGGCAACCCATAAGGAAACGGTCGCGGTACTCTAGCGGCCTGAATGTGAATGTCAACGACAGAAAATGGAATCCGGCGGGCCTCCACAGTACCGCATAAACGAGAAAACGAAATGGAATATGGTCTAAGCTTGGGATCGAATCTTGGAGATCGTCTTGCCTGTCTCCAATCGGCAAAAGATCAGGTTTCCAGTATTCCCGGAGTCTTGAACATCATCCCGTCATCCGTATACGAGACCGCCCCCGTGGGAGTTCGTCCTGAGTACGAACACCTTGCCTACCTTAACGCCGTTCTCGTGGTCACGGCAACAACCTCGCCCACCGCGATGTCTACCGCAATCCACGCCATAGAAGATGCGATGGGGCGCGTACGAACCGATGATCGTTTTGCCCCTCGCCCCATCGACATCGACATTCTCTACGCGGGCAAGATCTGCTCTGCAGACCAATCCCTGACACTCCCCCACCCGCGCTGGGCTGAACGTCGCTTTGTGGTCCAACCCCTCGCAGACGTTAGACCCGGTCTCATTTTCCCCGGCGACCAGAAGACCGTAAACGATGTGCTCAACATTCTTCCCTCCAAACCCACCGTTTCGCGATTCACAGAAACGTGGTAGCCCCTCTCTTGCACGTACCATTTTCGAAGTGGGCCGTCGGAAATCACTGAAGAAAGGCGTTCTTCTGATTCCTGGAAGTGGAACGGTCTGATGTCTTTGAGAAAGGCCAGAGATGCCTCGACTTCGCTCGGCATGACAAGAACCCTTGGGAAACTGTCATCCCGAGCGAAGCCGAGGGATCTACTATGCCACCAACCGTCAAGAAATGGCGACAGTCCACACTTTGGTGTGTCTTGACACCGCCCCGTTTGCGTGAGATATAGACATGCCTAATGAGTGAATGCCAACAAATCCCTGACACAATGCTTGTGACCGTTGCCGGTCAAGACTGCACCCAAAGTTTGGGAGCTGAGATTGCCGCAGCAGCACGCAATCTTAATGCTCCCGGAATTCGAGACCGAATTGCGGGAGAATCGGCAATTCTTGAATTGGGAACCACAGCCAACGAATCCGAATTTCTGGACCGTCACCTTACACTTTTCGGCAACCGCACTCAGGTCGCGCTTGCGGATTTCAACCTGCCCAACAGCGGCAAAGGTCTGGGACGCATTGCAGGCCTAATTCGTGGCGTATTGTGGCGCTTGATGCGCCACCCACACGACTGGACCGTATTTCACCAGAACACAATCAACTTACAAGCCGTCCGCACGCTAGAGCTTGAGGTACGACTCCGACGACGTGAAGCGAGTGAGCTTCGCAAGCGGCTTACAGCACTAGAAGCGCGCTGTAACCATTTAGAGTCAACACCGTCATGACTGAGCGCATTGATCAGTTGGTAGCAGGATACGCCAAGGGCGATGCGATTTCTCAAGAAGTCCGCATGCTGAGGGACATCTTACATGAACTCGGCTATGAGTCGGATATCTTCGTGCCCAAAGGTCACATCGCCAAAGACGCCCATGAGGATTGTCACCCGCTCGATGACTATGATCCCGCTGCGGCAACAGGTTCAATCCTCCACTACTCAACCGGATCTCCGGTTAATGACGCGTTCGCAGCTACGCAGGGGCGGCGCATTGTTAAGTACCATAACATAACACCCGCCGAGTTCTTTGATGGGTACGACGACGATGTGGCCGCAGAGCTACGGGAAGCCCGTCAGGGACTCGCCGTCGCGGCATCCGTGGCAGATGAGTTCTGGTCGGACTCGGCCTACAACGCGGGAGAGCTGAAACCGTTTGGGGTTAAGTGTTCTAAAGTCCTGCATCTCATGTTCCGGGCCGATGAGTTCGAAGCAGGAGAAGATCCCAAAATTCGTGCACAGTTTGGCGACAATCTGACAAACTGGCTCTTTGTAGGCCGATTGGCTCCACACAAATGCATCGAAGAGCTGATCCTTGCCTATGCATGGTACTATCATACGATCAATGCAAGAAGCCGATTAATCGTGGTTGGCTCTGAGCACAGCTGCCCCCGTTATTACGCCATGCTGCGACTTCTGGCAGAGCGTCTCATGTTACCCAATGTCTGTTTTACTGGGTATATGTATGGGGGTCGTGCAACACTTTATGCAGCTGCTGATGCATTTGTTATGGCAAGCCGCCACGAGGGATACTGCTTGCCACTCGTAGAAGCAATGGCGCTTAATACACCCGTCATCGCGAGACGCGCTGGTGGAATGCCCGAAGCCATGGGAAACGCTGGCGTCATGTTTGACAACTTGAAACCAGCCGAGCTGGCTATGCTTGTCCACCGCGTGTGTAGCGATACGAAACTTCACGCCGAGGTTATGGAATCGCAGCAGCGGCGACTGGAAGAGGTTAGAGCGCGCGACGTAAAGCAAGAAGTCGCGGAAGCGCTGGGATTGAATTAATTTTTCTGGAGGATTCAAACGTGGGTAGAGTGCTAATAACTGGTGGGGCTGGATTTATTGGATGTGCAATGGCAAACCACCATTTGGCCAAAGGCGACTCGGTGACCGTCTTTGATAATCTCTCTCGTAAAGGCACGCCCCATAATTTGGCATGGCTTCAGTCCCAACCCGGCGGCAAGGCGCTGACATTTATCAAAGGGGACATTCGAGATGCCGAGGCAATGACGCAGGCGGTCTCGCCATCCGTCGATCGCGTCTATCATCTGGCTGGACAAGTTGCCGTAACCACCTCTGTCATCGGCCCTCGAGACGATTTTGAAATCAATGCTCTGGGCACATTCAATCTGCTCGAAGCCGTTCGCGAGAAAGCCCCATCGGCCATCGTTTTCTACTCGTCCACAAATAAAGTGTATGGTGGACTGGAAGCACGAACCGTCGAGGAAGGAGAATTGCGCTACCATTTGGCAGATCGCCCCAATGGAATAGCCGAAGACGAACCCCTTGATTTTCATAGTCCCTATGGCTGTTCAAAAGGGTGCGGGGATCAATACGTAAGGGACTATGCCCGCATGTACGGACTCCGCACCGTTGTATTTCGCCAGTCGTGCATCTATGGCACCCGACAGTTTGGGGTCGAGGATCAGGGGTGGGTCGCACACTTCTGTCTCGCTACGAAATTTGGTCGTCCCCTCAAAATCTACGGCAACGGAAAACAGGTGCGCGACGTCCTCTTTATCGACGACCTCGTCGCGGCCTACGAAGCCGCTGCACAGCATATTGACGTCACGGCCGGCCAGGTTTACAACATCGGCGGCGGTCCGACCTTCACGCTTTCGATTTGGAAAGAGTTTGGCCCCATCCTGGAGCAACTCAACGGAAAAGCCCCAACCGTTTCAATGGAAACATGGCGCCCGGGAGATCAGCCCATTTACATCAGTGACATTACCCGCGCCAAGCAGGACTTTGGATGGCAACCGCACATCGGCGTTGACGAGGGCCTTCAGAAACTGTGGACGTGGATTGGTGAGAACGAGGCCATCCTGGCCGAGACCTTTGGCACGATCTGATCGCCTCCCCGCGAATGTCACCTATTGAAAAGACCTAAAGTATGTGCACATCTCCGAGGTGCACCCCGTAGCGACCAGTGGCGGCTAGGTGGTCGCTACTGTTTGAACTGACACGTCACATAACACGATCATGCTTGCCTGTGCAAAGAATCGCAGATCCGCCCGCCCACGAGCACCGGATCCCACCAGAATTGACTTTGTATTCACATTTGCTATAACAAACCCAAAAGGTGAGCATGGCATGACGCGAGTGATGAACAATCTGATCCGGCAGTATGTTGAGCGGGAATACCTCAAGGCAGTACTTGCTCAAATCTACACCTACAACTACGGTTCAGTAGCCCTTGTTAACCATCGCTCTGACGACGGAAGATACGCCTACGACTCCCCCTGTACCTACAGCAACACACACCATGCTTCCTACACCTACGACTCCACAAAATCCTCCAGTATATCAGCCATTTTGCAAAAACCCGACGCCTACGACTCCCCCAGCACCAGCACCACACGAACACACACAACAGCAGGGATGCCATACTACGGCTACAGATACTACAACCCCGAACTAGGGCGGTGGCCATCCAGAGATCCGATTGAAGAAGATGGGGGATTGAATGTCTATGGGTTTGCTCTCAACTCTCCTATTTCAATGGGTGATATTGATGGCCGTGTTATTTCAGTGCTCCCCGTCATCTTTTTGCCTCCGGGATCTACCCCAGGTGGAGGGACAGGCTCACAGCCAACGGGAACTTGTGGTGGTGCTGATGTCACTGCGTCTGTGAATGCAATCTTAGCGAATATTGAAAACACGTTTTACACATGGGATCCGAGCGATCGGTGCAAGCATTGCAACAATCTGTATGACCTGCAAGAAGCTGCAGGTGGAGCATGGGACATTCGTCAGTTACAAGCAGTCGGTGGAGGTTACTGGAATCCTCCGCTGAGCAATTACCCTCCAGGGCAAGGCGGGCCCGTTGAGAATCTGCCAAATGGAACCACACTAGGGGGCTGCGAACGTACTGTGGTGTATGCAGGAAAATGTGTTAAAGGTGGGGTACTTAACTACCTCATGTTTGGTGTCGCAAACAGGCTTTGTTTTGGGACTAATCCTGGCGTTGGTGCGGTTGTTTTTGTTGCTTCATATGTACACAAGCAATGGAACCAGCAAGGGGTATATGCCTACGAGGCAGCGAACGCGGCTCTGAGTGGATTTTGTGGAACCTACTCAGGGGTTTCTGGGGTAAATGGTTGCTCTATTCAAGGTGCTCCTGTCGTGACTCTTGGATCAGATTGGAAATGGATTGGACCGCAAAATCCCTCAAACTAAGGATACTCGCTGTGATCATGCATTTGCCTCGTGTCAGGATACGCGCAGTAGTACTGTCTTGTATATTCATTGTCTGTGTGGTCGCTGTTGCAAGCAAAGTGAAGGGGAAGTACCAGTCCCTTCGATGGTTCATGCGTGAAGCTACTGTCTTGCGTGACATTGGAATGGTTTGTCGCGAATACTGGAGTGCTCAAGATGGCGAATTTCCTGTGAGTGTGCAGGAGATGAAAGAATGGTGGATATCTAGCGGTGCGGTTGGTTTGCCTTTTAGTGCGGGTAAGTGGGGTGCTGTTTACTATGTAAAGGGCGTGAGATCTTCGGATTCACGGTTATGTATTGTCGCGTACCAAGAGCCCAGGTTTTCATGGGAGTATACCCCTGTGCTTCTGCGTGATACGGGGATTACTTCTTTTGCAGCGCTCGGAAAAGAATGTGGTATCAGTCCTGATGTGCTTTTTGCCAAACCGTGGCTGTCGGCAATGTTGGATACACCGGAAGATCAATTGAATGAGCTTGCTTCTCGATTGACAGTGGTTGCCCCCAAGAGGGCTGATGCGAGGACCTATCGGTTAGTTCGTGAATGGGGGGAACCGCCGAAAATTCGGCAGCCGAGAAGGGTCGGCAGCCGAGAAGGGTCACATCTAAACATTCAACATTCTAGATAAGAGAAAAATTAGGAAAGAGGTGGGGTCAGCCCTCAAGAATCGATTCCGCTGAAAAACCCTCCGCACCGACTTCGCCCACGCCGATCTGAGGTCGTTTTTCAGGGCGGAAGAAGGGTCAGGTCTGAAGATTCAAGATTTGCCGAAGCCGAACCGGCCCCTCAAAAATTGGGGTCGGCCCTTGAGAATGGAGAATAGGACATTGTCCAAGTAGTTGATGTAGTCAATGTTTATAGGGGTATCATTAGCATTCACTAGATCATGCCAAGTTCTGTTTGAGAGTTTTCATTTTCAATTTAGCAGCCTATTAAATCTCTATAATGGTTCCCGTCTGGTGAGACCTCCTGAGTGAGTAACGGCGTCGTCGGCTAGACCACGTTCCGTGTGAAACGGTCATAACAGAGTGGGGCCCTTTAGGGAGAGACAAGCATGACTGCTGTCGATGGAAGGGGGGAGTTGGGTCACCTTTTCCACGGTGTGGAAAAGGGAAGTTCCGGGGGGAAACCTACGGCGAGCTTTTCCGTGTTGCCAACGTAAAGCCCACGCCTGAACGCCTGAATACCCAGCTCGCTGCGCTCGCGATACCCCTGGGACTCGATCGCTACGCGATCTCAGACAGGCGAGGTCACTACCGTTCCCAGGGGCTCGCCCTTCGGGCTCAGACAGGCGAAGGATACTCACTTCGTTCAGACAGGCAACCTTCCAGCACACGTATTCCACGCGCCAACCCTATCCCCGAAACCACCAGCATATCTCACGCCCATATACCCCGCGTTGTCATGCCTGCTGCTTGCCGAGTACGGCAGCACCGGTCACGCCAACGCCCCGATGCGGAATGCCTCCGGCGGCAATTAGGGGAACGCGGCGAGCGGTGTTGACTCATGCTGTTTCCCCCGCCTTGGTTTTCCCCCCGGACCCCCTTTTCCGAGGCGCCCCCTTCTAAAAAAGGAAATCCACCGGGGGGAAAACCCATCCCGGCTTCGCCGCCGCTACGCGGGGGGACAACAGCACAGCTCTCTTTTGTTTTTTAGTCGCTGCCCTGCACAGAGAACGCGCCCAGCATCTGCCGAATACGGCAGCCGCTGAACACGTTCTCCGCTTGGGTGGTCAACACCACAACGCCGCTCTACCAATCCCCCCACCCCCCCAGGGAATCCAGGCACACAGGCCGCACTACGTGCTCTCTCCTGTGCACCTGGCTTCCTGCTTTGGGGGCAAGGTCGGTCTGCGACCGGCTCATTCTTCGCACGGCCGCCGCCGCTCCAAGGAAAGCCTCCGGCGGCAGCGAATCCTTGTCCCCCCTTACCCAAAGCGGAACAGGCCGAAATTGCCGAATCCAATTCGAGCTGCTTGTGTTTTCAATCGCCTGGAGGAAAGCTCTGCTCTTATCCCAATGCCGAAAATGGCACTTGATATTATCGGCCCGCAAACAGCGTCTCGATATAGCGGCTCGTGATAACGGGCCAATCGAAATTTTCATTCACGTACGTTCGCCCTTGCGCGCCCATTGCTTTACACTCATCAGGATGCGCTAGCATGTAGTCAAGTGTACCCACAAATTCCGGGAAGTTCTCGAAGTACAGCCCGCCATTTGAACGCGTAACATGCTCCCGCGTGACCTCACACCCGCCGTGTACAAGGCATGGCGTTCCACACCCCCAAGCCTCCATCATGACAATGGAAAAACTCTCGTTCAATGAGGGTTGACAGAGTGCCAGTGCAGCCGAATAGGCATCCTTCTTGTCCTGATCCGCCAGAAAACCAAAGTCCACGATCCAGGAACTCATATCGGAGGGAATTGCAGCCTCACGCGGTCCAATAAGAACCAGTTTGAGATCATTCTGATTCGCGCGTTTGTAAGCCGAAAAGAAATGGATCAGCGTATCCACATTTTTCGTGCTGTCTTTTCGACCCGCGTACATAAGAAAGGGCTCTGAAATGGCGAAGCGCTTTCGAAAGCGTTCCGCATTCGATTCAAAATCAAAGTCGACACCCTCTCCGATTAGCATCCGTTGATTCGCATGGGTAGCGGGACCAAAAAGGGTCTCGGCAATACGCATTTCAGCAGGGGTATGAAAGGCCACACGAGCCACGCGGGCGAACATGTCGCGTATCAGTTGCATGCGTGTGTACCCTTCGTCATGAAGGCAGGGAATCAGGATTGATTTCTCAGAACAAATCTGGCTTCCGTAACACGACGTTCCGAAGAGATAGGGAATAAAGCAGATCCAATCATACTCACTGGAATGAGCCGCAATGTACCGGTAGAGCTCGAAGCTGTTGACATTGCGAGCCATGAAGAATCGTTCCTCATCAGCACTCAGCGTCTCACCATCAATGAGCCGCTGATTAAGTTCACAGAAGGGACCGGGCTCAAAAACGTCAGCGCGAAAGCGCCTTACAACAACACCGTCGTCGTGCGACACGCCCTGAGGATATGCATTCACCATTGAGCCGTGCACAAGATCCAGAAGACAGGTTGTCAGAATATCAACTTCAACCCCTTGCTGAGCAAGGCGCAATGCCGTTTGCCGACATTCCGATTCAGCACCGCCCGATGCTCTCGCGCCATAGAAGGGAGCAACAAATGCGATCTTCACGGGCTATTCCTGAAGTTCGGATTTTGGAAGTTGTTCTTCGATGCGCTTAAGCCGCTCATCAAGCCGTTGCTTGTCATAGGAATCAAGACGATTACCAAGATCAACAAGCAAGTCGATACGGCGATGCGTGCTAGCCAATAGATCACTATCGCTTTCCGTATCATTGCCAGTGAGCATCTTGCCAAGCTTGTTCAGCGAGCGAACCGAAAGACTATTAAATCGGTTCAATTCTCCGACGAGAGGCGTCAGAAGCCGCAGCAGAATTCGGTATACAACTCCTTTTACCCCGCCGGGGCTAGAGTCACCAACCCTACAGAACTGGTTCGCATCTGCAAGAATTGGGGCAAGATCACTGTCAAGGCTTGCGGCTTCGGCAACCGCATCATTTATAGGCAGCTCGGATGCAGCAACATCCGTCTTGATGTGTTGAATAATCGCTTCAACATCGAGCCCTGACTCAGTGGTGTCTCTCTCTGTCATTACACGCTCCCGCATTGGCTGTAAGTGAGCGGCACCCTACCACGCGCCCACCAGTTCTGTCGATTGACATTCCAAGCCACTAATCCAACACATAGTCCTCACGCCAATCGCGTGCTTCCTGCCAGGGAGGCTGATCCTCTTTCTTCAGGATATAGGATCCAAGCACCAACACATCCATCTCGGTTCGCATGAAACAGCGGTAAGCATCCTCGGGCGTGCAAACAATTGGTTCGCCACGCACATTAAACGAGGTGTTGATCAAAATGCCGAAGCCGGTAAGATCCTCAAACGCTTTAATGAGATCATAGTAGCGTGGATTGGTTTCCCAGTTAACCGTCTGAACCCTTGCCGAATAGTCCACATGAGTAATCGCCGGCAAATCCGACCGCCTTACATGAATCCGCTCGCGCAAAGGCAGATTCTCCCCCTCACCATCCTCAATGCACCGCTCCTTCTTTACAGGAGCAACAAGCAGCATATACGGCGATGCCCCATCCATCTCAAAATAATCACTGACACGTTCTTCCAGGCACGAGGGAGCAAACGGGCGAAAGGACTCGCGGTATTTGATTTTTAGATTCATAACGGACTGCATCTCAGGCGAACGTGGATCCCCAAGTATTGACCGACCGCCAAGCGCACGCGGCCCGAACTCCATGCGCCCCTCAAACATGCCAACCACTTTCTGGTCGTCGAGGACACGGGCAATTGTCGGCGCCCACTCCTCGTCGGACAACCGGGCGCCCACGTAGCCGTTGGCGTCAAGGTAGGCACCAATTTCATCGTCAGAGAACTGCGGCCCCAAATATGAGCCACGCATCTGATCGTGAACCTCATCTGCAGTCCGAGGATTGCCTTGCACGGTATGCCACACGGCCAGAGCCGCACCCAGCGCACCACCCGCGTCACCCGCGGCCGGTTGAATCCAGACGTTCTCAAATGGGCTTTCGCGTTGCAGCCGTCCATTTGCTACGCAATTCAGCGCCACCCCCCCCGCCAAACAGAGATTCTTCTCACCGGTAAGTTTGTGCGCATGTTCTGCCATCTTTAACACGACCTCTTCGGCAACCACTTGGATCGACTTTGCCAGATCCATCTCTCGCTGCGTAATCTTCGATTCGGGTTTACGGGCCGGGCCCCCAAAGAGCATGTCGAAACGGTCATTCGTCATCGTCAAGCCATCGTGATAACCAAAGTAATCCATATTCAGAAAGATAGAGCCATCATCATAAACGTGAATCAGATTCTCTTTGATGATATCCACGTATCTCGGTTCTCCATAAGGAGCCAGCCCCATGAGCTTGTATTCACCCGAGTTGACCTTGAAGCCGGAAAAATAGGTAAACGCGGAATAAAGTAATCCCAGAGAATGTGGAAAATGTAGCTCCTGAAGGAGTTCCAGTTGATTGCCATCACCACGTCCCAGCGAGCTCGTCGCCCACTCCCCCACACCATCAATCGTGAGGATCGCAGCATTCTGAAAAGGGGATGGGTAAAACGCACTAGCAGCATGTGCCTCATGATGTTCGGTAAAAAACGTCTCTTTGGGCTGCTTGAAGCCATTTGTGTCCAGGGCCATTTCAATTTGATACGGGATCCAGAGCTTTTCCTTCATCCAAAGCGGAATCGCCATCATAAAGGGGCGCAACCCCTTTGGAGCAACGGCGAAAAAGGTTTCAAGGACACGGGAAAACTTGGTTATCGGTTTATCATAAAAAGCAAGGGCATCCAGCTTCCCGGGGGCAATGCCGCCTTCGGCTAAACAATAGCCCACCGCATTGATGGGAAAGCTGGAGTCCTGTTTCTTGCGCGTAAACCGTTCTTCTTGCGCGGCCGCCACAATTTTACCGTCACAGACTAGAGCGGCGGCAGAATCATGATAGAACGCGCTGACACCAAGAATGTTCATTTGTACTGCTTCCTGTAACGGCTCTTATCCGCACAACCGCGATGCGATTTCCAATTCGTGGCGCCTTCCCCCGGAAAATCGCGACTCAAAGGATCTTTACGCACCAGCAAAAGGGCGAGACGTCCGGGAACAAAAACTAACACAAAGAAAGGAACAAGCAGCAGCCATGTCAGCATCACGCCAACACCATGCCCAAACAGCTTAAAGCCGCGTTCCACCGCCAAAAACACTTTCGGAAGAAACAGCCCTGTCACAATCACAAACAGCGCAATACAGGACACCGTCACCGCAGCATGCTTGTATTTCAACGACATAAAACCCGCCACGGAAAGCATGACGAGAAATTGGACGATGGCGCGTTTGCGGCAAGATACTGGAGTTGAGATAGGGGTTACTGCCTCCCGCCAAGGCCACACCGTCTTTGCAACGCGGGACTGAATCAAATCGGAACCTAAGTTGGTCGTCATGGGGCAAAGCCTATCCCAAACAATGCTAATGTTCAACCGTTCGAATAAAACGGCTGGAGTATCTCTGCCCGTTTCAACTAGAGTGTAGCCGTCAAAGCAAAGCAGGAAGATGACGAATGCGATTTCTCAAACATATTGGCGTTCTCTTGAAGGAGTTGACCGAATTTGCGTGGCACAATAAGGCGTGGTGGATTGTTCCCGTCGTCGTGGTCATGTTATTGTTAGCGTTCATTGTGGTGGCTGGCCAGTCCTCAGCACCTTTCATTTATACACTATTCTAATTTTTAACTATGCCATCTCCCATTACACATATAACCGCCGGGTACGTTCTCTACCGCATATTCAGAAAATGGAATCACCATTTCTCTGCCAGCGGGTGGCGGGTGTTCCTTCTCTTTGCAGGATTTTCTATGGCACCGGATCTCGACGCGATTCTCGGCATGGTGTTTGGTGATTTAGGGCAATTCCACAACCACTTCACTCATAGTCTGCTTGCTGTTATTCCCGTAAGTGCGTGCGTCTACCTCTTTCTGAAGATAACCCGGCTAAACCCCGCCGTGCCATGGACAATCGCCATGGCAGTCTGCTATGGCACACATGTGGCTTTGGACTTCTTCACCGATGGCCGGGGCATCATGGCCTTCTGGCCCATCACCAGCGAACGGTTCATTTCGCCAGTACTCCTTTTCTACGGCCTACACTGGTCTGAAGGGTGGCTAAGCGTATCACATCTGGTGACAATTGCCACCGAGGCGATTCCATCTGCCATTGCGATCGGCATAACGCATTATGCGTTACGCAAAAAGCCAACAAGTGCCCCTATGAACTAATTGCGCTGTTCAGCGCACTCAACACGGATCATAAAAAGGAAGCTGCTGTCATTCCGAGCTTGCCGAGGAATCTCTAGCATTACTGGATGCCTAAGATCCCTCGGCAAACTTGGGATGACACATCGTGCCTAAACCCACAGGTCGTAATTGCTAGCATCCTCCCCATCCATTTCATCCGTGCCATCCACAGTTCAAATCCTTAATAATAATCATCATTTTAATTACACCTATTTTTGCGTATTACTATAGCCATTGGACCACAGATAGAGCCGGGGATATTCTTATGAAGATTTGGATCAACGGAAACGATGAATCAGAGTCGCTAGGCCAAGATCTCACAAAAAAAGCGACCACCTTAGAGAACGAGGCATACGCCTCACGTGCTCAGGATGATTCTGAAATTCTCTCACTACGCAACGTAGAATCCAATGCAGAATACCTTGATCGCTACGTTAAAGTCGTCCGAAAACGGCAAGGCGTAAACCCTGCACTCTATTCACAGCCCCGCCCCCCCGGTCTAAAAGGGACTATTTCCTACATGATTCGCATGTTTCTCTGGCGAATCTTGCGATATCAGCACTTCTGGATAGCATTTCACCAAAACGACATCAATGCAATGCATGCAGAAGTGTTGGATTTTGAACACCAAGAGCATAATCGGCAAATAAGCGAACTGGAAGGGCGCATTAAGCAACTGGAAGCACAAATCAACACACTTCAGGAGAGAGCTCACTAATGCCAGCACGCGTAGACCAACTCCTTGCAGGCTTTGCCGATGGTGACGCCATCTCCCAAGAAGCACGCATTCTTCAACAAACCCTTCATGGCCTGGGCCTTGAATCAGATATTTACGCCCCCGTCAAAACGACAACACCCGCCATTGCGCACCTCGCCCGCCCCATCTCAGAGTACCTGACAACGAAACGCGACTCTGTCATTTTTCATTACTCCATTGCCTCCGAAGCAAGCCAATGCTTCCTGAAATCAGATTGCAAACGCATTGTGCGCTATCACAACATCACACCAGAACATTTCATGCGTGGATTCGATGATGCCGTCGCAGACCAACTGCACGACTCAAGAGACCAGCTTTTCTCAATTGCATCGCAGGGAAATGAAGTTTGGGCAGACTCGGAATTTAATGCCGACGAGCTACGTGACCTCAGCATCAAAAAGGTAAAAGTCGTTCCGCTTTTCTTCCATCCATCGGCAATTGACATTAAGCCAGACAGTCACATGCTTCAAAAACTTGGCAACGGACTCACCAATATTCTATTTGTGGGACGCATGGCCCCAAATAAAAACGTTGAAGCGTTGATGCTTGCTTTTGGCTGGTACCAGAAAACCATGAACACCCAGAGCCGTCTCGTGCTGGTTGGCTCTGAATGGAGTTGCCCGCGCTACTTTGCCATGCTGCGATCACTTGCCAAAACACTGGAACTTTCAAACGTTAGCTTTGAAGGATTTGTTAACGATGCCGCCTTAGCCGCTTGCTACGAAACAGCAGCCCTGTTCGTCTGCCCAAGCCTCCATGAAGGATACTGCCTACCCCTCATTGAAGCCATGTGCCACAACGTACCCGTAGTTGCTCGAAGGAATGGCGGCATGCCTGAAGCCATAGGAAAAAGCGGAATCCTTTTTGATGGCGATGATCCCAAGGAACTTGCCGTTCTAATGGATGTTATGATTCGTGACTCAAAGCAGAGAGAAGCTGTGCTCAACGCGCAAGAAAATCGCTTAGCGGAGCTACATGCACGAGACATTCCAACAGAATGTCGCAACCTTCTGAGCTGAAGCTTCAATTCGAGCTCAGTCGAGTCGCGAAGAAACGACGCCGAATATATTTATCTTCCCCCGATTACCAAGGTGCCCCTTGGTGCGTGCGAAGATCCGGGTAAACGGGGGATACGCTTGATAAAGGCCGACAGTCAATTCTAGCACATCTCCTTGGTCAAGTGTATCTGCAAGCGGTATAATCGTTTGTGTGACTCGGTCCCGATCCCGTGGCGTATACTTCGCACACAGATCCACAAACGGGGAATCGAATGCCAGCTGCTGGCCCTCGACTCCCTTCATATGCACAAAAACACTTAAGGGGGCAGTGGGTATTTTCTCGGGAAGTCGCCAAGAGAGTAATAGGCGCAACGTATGTTCTTCCCACAGAAAGCGAACCCCTTTTAACAGCATTCCATTCTGAAAAGCGCTATCCAGACGCACCTCCGGGGTTACATTGCGCCGTATAAGATCAGCCTTAGGCATGTCTCCATTCTTCAGACAAATATCCAACAAACGACGCTGCGCAGGAATAAACCCGGGGAGGATCTTCAAAACCGACCGAAGTTCATCTTCACGCTTCGATCCTATCCATGCATCAGAGCGTAGGCAGCGGAACTCGGCCCATACGCGAGGTGCATCTAAAAAGGCCGTCTTTCCGTTCCAAAACAACCCGGGCATCACTTCGGAAGGAAGATCGCCGGACCATGAGGGAAAAGAAAAGAGCGTCCAGTATCCGACTGCCATCTCTTGAAATGGAAGCCCCTTGGCACGCAAACTTGCCCGCGTCGCTACAGCATATCCTGGCTCAGAGACAATCACCGTATGCTTTGACAAAACCATAAGGGAGGGCAATGCCTTCTCTGGCGCGTCCAGAACATATCCGTTGATTGACGTCTTAAGAGCACCACCAGAAAGCCTATAGAGTGCATTTGCAACATAGCGCCCCGAATAGACAGATTGAACATCCTCGTTTTCTAGTGAGCGAAAAAGCGCTTCCACATCTGCAGATGCGAAAAACTTCTCAGACGGAGACAGAACATTGATCTCGCACAAATCGCCCGGCCCCGTTATGTCCATGCCAACGGCACGAATGCGTTGCCCAAACCACAACACGCGCAAGTAGGCAGATTCACCCCCGTAAAAAAGACGCGGTCCCGAAGGAAACCAATGACTCTTAAAAACGTCCGACTTCACGGTCACCCAATTATCGGAGCCAACGGGCAAAACCCTGAATGTGCCCATCTTTAGAAAGGTTTGACTGGATGAAAAGAGATCAACGCCACACACCTCTACCGCTTCGTTCAACTCAAATTCGATGGACCTTGTACCTCCGCACGGCACCACGATACGACTCGACCAATCACCATCAATTAACGAAGATTCCTGGCCAATCAGGCTATCAGAAAAGACAGGACGTACTGTCTTATAAAGCGGAGAGACATCGTGAACACAGGTAAACGGACCATATGTAACGCTCTCGTAAGTGCTCGATAAGTTATGCAGACAATGGGAAAGCAGATCACACCGTTTAAGGGCTGCAAAGTCTGACGATAATTCTGAAGCAACCGCTGATGCGTAGCGCTTCTGCCGTGAAAAGTCGGTGAACACCGTCTCACGGCTCCTGTTATTGAGGGCATAGTCATGATAGTCTACATAAACGGTTCGTAACCCCTGTTTGCTACAGTATTCGGACAACTGCTTCGCGTGAACGTGTTCGGCCGCATCCTTCTTAAATACGGCGTACAAATTGAGCAGCACTGGCAACTGAAGCGCCACAATCAAAGCAAAGGCCGCCACACCTCCCCAGCGTCCGGCTCTACGCCACACCAGATCCACAACACCACCAAAACAGAGAGCCAGCAGGGGAGTAAGAATCAGAACGTATCGCGGGGCATCTTCCATCACAAAATGAGATTGACTCACAATGAAGACAACAACCACGAAGAAACTCAGCAACGTGAACATGCAGAAAGAAACATATGATGAGCGAAGCGTCGGGAAACGAAGATAGACAAGCGCACAGGCAAGAAAACAGGCCAACAACAGAACACACTGAACCCATCCGAGCATATCGGGCTGCTGACCGCCCGAAAAATAGGCGGGGAGATGATAGCTGAATATTCGGGCTATACCCACGGGCAAAGAAACCGAGCCGAATCCACCGGTCATATTCAGGACCACCGATGGGGCGTCAATCAGGGCCCGCCAGTACAATCCAAGCCCAACCACCCCTCCCATCAACGCAGAGAGAATCCGCCATGAGAACAGCGATCGCCGGAACACAATCAGGCCGGGCACAACAACCGCCACTGCTGCGATCAATGCACTTTGGTTTGTCCACCATCCCAAACCACCAAGCATGCCGCACAGAAACCAGCCAAGATGCCCGATGCGTTTTTCGGGGCGACCTTCCGAATGCAGTATTCTTGAGCTCAGCCAGAGTATTGCCGTTATCAGGCACAGCAACACAGCGTATCCGCCACGGGCCCGATGCGCGTAAATCGTGTAGGTGCCTGGACCGATGAGCAAGAAAGCCGCAGCGCCAAATGCGCCTACCCACCCAAAGAGGGAGCGTGACCAAAGAAAGACAAGAACGAAGAAAAGAAAACTAAACGTGGATGTTGCCAGGTTTACCGACAACGGGGTTGCCCCAAGAAGGTGACACCACAAAGCACCAAGAAGCGGCTCCAGACTACCCATGTAATCCTGCCCATAAAAGAAGACGGGCAAAGGTCCACCGGCCTCAACATCATATGCCATCTGCACACAGACCGCCGTGTCGGGATCTGTGCTAAACCGATGAAGCGACGCCATCGCACCATACCAACACGCAACACCACAGAAGAAACACAGCAAGGCCATGCGCTTCCAACCAAACCACTCCCGCTTCAGCTGCCACGTCGTTTGAATTTTCAAGGCCCTCTCATATACTACAGATGTACTTCCAAATAGGTGCCATGTCTGCTCTGGATTGCGTCACAGTAAAACAACCCCTTGTGTTGTCAAGCCAACCCCACAAAACTCCCTCTTTGTATCTTGCTTTCCTGATATGTCTTAAATACCGTGTGCTCTATGGTTTATCAGCAAGAACGTGTTCCGCTCCGAGTGGAAGCAGCATCCAAGTGGCTACAGTTGATCGACCCACGCGGCCAACTTCATCGGCGCGCACTGGTCGCCTCTCTCATCATAATAGCCATACTTATAGCCGCCCACCTCTGTGCCACACTCATCGGTGCAACTAGGGCCGCAGCGACCCAAGACGGGACCATTGCTCTTTTTGATCTGGATGACGAATTGACGCTTGCGGTCTGGTTCAGCAGTGGCCTATTTATTCTGGTGGCAATAGCAGCCATGACACTGGCATGGTTTCGAGATTACGGGGCCAGCTGGGAACGGTTGGGGTGGCGAGGTGTGACTCTCGTCATGCTTTTCTTCTCTCTGGACGAGACAAGTGGTATCCACGAGACTTTCGGCGGTACGTTAGCACGACTTTTTCCTCATGTCCCCATCTCCCCTAGCTCTTGGTGGACACTGCCCTACGTACTATTGGTTGGTACGGCCTTCTTCTTTATTGCCTGCGCGGCCCAATGGCAGCCTAATCTGTTGATGCCGCTCTTTTTTGCTGGCATATGCTGGCTCGGAGCAGTGATTTTCGAGCATTTACACCTCTTTTCTCTACATATCAATGTGGCTATGGAAGAGGGGTTGGAAATGTTGGGGACAGCGCTCCTGTTGTACTCGCTACTAGCGCTACTACAACACCACAGAAAATCCTGCTACCCCCCGAGCAGTCCGGCCTAACGCTACTTATTTGGACAACCCACTCGGCATGCTATCCTTACATTCAGATATCCAGATATGGCCAAGATGACCTGGCACATTTAGCGCGTATCAGTCAACACCCAGAACTGTTCTTACGCTTGTTTCAGGGGCTGTGGATTTCGCCTACATAAGCTGCGAGAGTAGGGTCGCAGGGAGGTCGTCATACTGGGGTGACCATACACGATCCTTATACACTGGGATTGCATCCGCAGGCAAAATTTCATACGGTTCTGGCCTGTCAATTCTTGGATCAGGAACTGGGGATCTATCCTATGTGTGGTATTTGTGGGTTTACATGGCGCGACGAGGCGCTTGTCTCAAAAATGAATGACGCCATGGCGCATCGTGGACCCGATCAAGATGGTGTCTACGCCGCCGCCGGCATTTCTCTGGGACATCGCCGACTCAGCATCATCGACCTGAGTGATCTCGGTCGTCAGCCCATGCAGAATGAGGACGGCAATGTGCAATTGGCCTTCAATGGCGAGATCTACAACTATCAAGATCTGAAGCCGGAGTTGGAACGCAAAGGGCATCGCTTTGCAAGCAACACGGATAGCGAGGTCATCATTCATGCCTACGAGGAGTATGGCGTGGAGTGTCTCAGCAAATTACGGGGTATGTTTGCTTTTGCGATTTGGGATGCCACCAAGCAGCAGCTCTTTGTCGCCCGCGACCGTATTGGCATTAAACCGCTTTACTACACCCTCCGCAACGGGAAGCTCATCTTTGCGTCAGAAATTAAGTCCATTCTGGAAAATCCAGATGTTCCACGCGATCTGAACCATCAAGCCTTCTACGACTATATTGGGTTCGAGTTCGTGCCCGCCCCAGCCACCATGTTTCGCGATATCATGAAACTCCCAGCCGGGCATTACATTATACACAAACGGGGTGACACCCACATTGAGCGTTATTGGGATCTGAGCCTCGCCCCTCAAAGGAATCTGCCAAGCTACGAGGATGCCGTCGAACAGCAGCGCGAGTTGCTGGACCATGCGGTCAAGAGCCACCTCATGAGTGACGTCCCCCTCGGCGTATTTCTCTCCGGCGGGCTGGATTCGAGTGCCCTAGTTGCCATGATGCGCCGTCATATCACCGGCCGACTGCAAACGTTCACCATCGGCTATGAAGACACCTCATTTGGCGAGCTTGAGTACGCCAAGCAGGTTGCCGATGTATTCGGAACCGACCATCAGGTGTTGATCATTGATGATGACCTAAAACCCGACACCGTCGAAAAGGCGCTTTGGCATCTTGACGAACCCATGACCGACCTCTCTTCAGTTCCGCTGCTTCTCGTCTGCGAACAGGCCAAGAAGCATGTCACCGTCTGCCTTAGCGGCGAGGGTGGCGACGAAAGCTATGCCGGATATGACCGCTTCAAAGCGAGCCGACTCAATCGTGCCTTCAGCGTAATCCCCGCCCCTCTGCGCAAGCACATCATCAATCCCCTTGTAGGACGCCTTCCGGATCAACCCCAGAAAAAGGGCGCCATCAACATGCTGAAGCGGTTCATCGAGGGGTCGGCTCTTCCCGCCGAGGGACATCACCTTCGCTGGCAGTACTTCACAAACGCGAAGCAAGACGCGGCCCTATTCAATAACAACTTCAAGAGCAAAGCCGAATTTGATACCTTCCGTCTTCTACGCCCCTATTTGGATCGTTGCGATGCCACGGACATCGTCAACCGCGAAATTTATCTGGATATGCGCTTCCAGATGCCGGACAGCGTCTTGATGAAGGTGGATAAGATGAGCATGGCGAGCTCCCTCGAAGTACGTGTCCCCCTGTTGGATCACGTCCTTGTCGAATTCATTGCATCCCTGCCCGGCGCCTGGAAATTAAAAGGGCTGCGAACCAAACATGTCTTCCGTTCCGCACTCGAAGGCATGCTCCCGGATAACATCGTCAACCGCGGCAAACAGGGCTATAGCCTTCCCGTCAAACATCTGCTGCGCGGATCGCTCAAGGATTATATGATCGACCTTTTCGATCAGTCGCCCATCATTCAGAACAACATCAACAGCACAACCCTAAAACGTTTGGTCGACGAACATCTCACGATGAAGCATAATCACAATCATGTGCTCTGGGCCCTGATGAATACGGCTATCTGGCAGCGTAAGTTTAATGTGAATTGCTAATGCACAACGAAAACTCAATCAAAGTTAAAGATGCGATGCAGAACCAATCGGCCTTTGCGGCTTATCGTGCATTACTCTATGGCGACACATCACTCAGCTATGTCATTCGCGCAGAGCTGCTCCAAAGCTGCCTGTCCGGAATGCCCGGCGCAGCCGGCATCCTGCTGCGCAGCCGCCTTTACAAAAGCCTGTTTGGGCACGTAGACGGAAAGGTCATCATTGGCCGGAATGTGGTTCTTAGACATCCCCACAAAATTCATCTCGGCGGTGGTATTATTCTGGATGACAACTGCATGATCGACGCCAAAGGAAAAGACAACAAAGGCATTTTCCTCGGGGATGGCGTCTATGTGGGACGAAACAGCATTGTATATTGCAAGAATGGTGACATCACACTAGGCAAGCGTGTCAGTGTATCCTCATCGTGCACCCTCTTTTCATCAAACCAACTTATCATCGGCGAGAAAACGCTGATCGGTTCTTACAGCTACCTCTTAAGCGGGGGCGAGTACGACACAAACTCGGAGACCCCGTTTGCAGACCAGGACGGCATGGAAACGGCTGGCCCGCTAACAATAGGAAACAATTGCTGGTTGGGAGCACGCGTGACCGTGCTTGACGCCGCCGGAAGCATTGGAGACCATTGCGTGGTCGGTGCAGGCGCCGTTGTAACGAAGCCAATACCAGCAGACAACGTGGCAGCCGGGGTTCCTGCTCATGTTATCAAACAGCTTAAAACAACCACCCCATTAACACAGAAGGCATAGAACCATGAACGTACTGGTTACCGGCGGCACTGGATTTACAGGAAAAGCTCTTGTTCGTAGACTCTTGGATGACGGCCACAGCGTTACGGCTCTCGACTACAAAGAGGGGCTCAAAACGCAGGAACTCCGCGAATGGGGTGCAAAGGTCGTCATCGGATCTGTCACAGACAAAGCCGCTGCAGAGAAAGCCGTCAAAGGCATTGATATGGTTCAACACATGGCAGCAGCCTTCCGAGAGCTCGATGTTCCTGAATCCTATTACGATGAAGTTAACATCGGCGGCACTCAGATTATGCTAGATGCCGCAAAGCAGGCTGGCGTGAAGCGTTTTATCTACACCAGCACCTGCGGCGTCCATGGCAACGTTGATAATCCGCCTGCGCCCGAGGATGCCCCTATCCAACCAGGCGATTACTACCAGCACACAAAATATATGGCGGAACCGCTTGTGCTCAAAGCTCATTGCCCGGAAATGCCATGCGTCATCTTGCGGCCTGCTGCTATCTATGGTCCAGGGGATCCCGAGCGCTTCTTCATGATCTTTAAGCGCGTCGCATCCGGCAAGTTCCCTATGTTTGGCAACGGTAAAACCCTCTATCACCCACTCTATATTGATAACCTTACTGATGCGTACGTACTCGCAATGGAAAAAGGCGATGGCGAAGCTTATCTGATTGCCGATGAAGAGTATGTTGAAATTGAAAACTTGGTAAAACGCACCGGACAAGCGTTAGGTATTGACGTCAAAATTCCTCACTTTCCCGTGATGCCTCTGGTCATTGCCGGGCATATCTGCGAAAAGATTTGCAAGCCCTTTCACGTCACGCCCCCTATTTTCCCGCGCCGCGTCGATTGGTTTCGCCAGAATCGAGCCTTTAAAATAGACAAGGCAAAACGAGATCTAGGATATGAACCCAAGGTCAATCTTGATGAAGGGCTGAAACGAACAGCGGCTTGGTATCGCGCCGAAGGATACCTAAGCTAAATCACCAGATAAGGTCCGATTATGAAACACTCTTTTGTACTGCTCATACTCGCCAGCTTAGCTATGACGCTTGTATCTGCATCCGGCGCCACGACTTATGCCGTCTTGGGATACGAAATGCCGGGAACGGCATCAGGGGATCAGCTTTCTAACTATGTTGCAAAGCGCATCAGAGCGCGCACGGGAAAGGCCGTCCTTTCATATAAGCCAGCAACACAAAGGCTTTCCGAGCATAACTGTATCGTAACAGACTATAAATCAGGGCGAGACTACTGCAAGGTCGCCGGAACACTCCTTGAGGCACGCCTCTTGGTTTATGGGAAAGCATGGTGGTCGGGCAGCGAACTTGTTGTGGAATCCCATTTGGTTGAAAGCGCTACGGGCATCTGGATTGGTCATGCCCTAGCCCAAGCCTCTCCCCGTGATACGGCGGCATTCTCAAAGGCCCTGGATGCCGCTGTCCTAGAACTCATAGCAAGCCAGCAAACCGCCGCAGAACGCAAAAGCGCGAAGACGCTTGTTGAAGGGGCTTCCGTTGCGATTGGCGATTGGTGGAAGCGCGTCAACACTTACGTTGTAACCCGTGATTGGTGGGAGCGCGTCAACACCCCTCAAGTGGATGCGGTATTGGATCGCGTTGAGGTCGGATTCAGGGTCTCTCACTTCCGGTTACTTGAAGATAGCGAACGCCACTATAATGATGCTGGTACTCTTTCCGGGGGGTACCTTGGCAGTATCACAGACCTTGAAACGGAGCAAGATTACGGCCCCACTCTCTACGCTAATGTTCGTATTCTGGATTGGCTTGCCATTCAACTGGGGTACGAGCGTTTCTCGGTAAAAACCGTCACCTATTGGGATGGGCATAGTGATGGCACATTTGATTTCAATGGTCCCTCATTGACGGCTCAATTCCGCTATCAAAACACAACAGACTTCACCCCCTACGCCGGCTTGGGGATCACGATGCTTGATGCAAAATTCGTAGAAACGGGGTGGTGGCACCATGGATTTGGAAACCCAAATCCTGCTGAGGCATACCAGAACTGGATAGCATCAGGGTCTCCAGCATGGCCCAACGGTGGGTATCAACGAGATCTGAATATCGTTGATGATCTTATGTTCAAACCCATAGTCCAGGCGGGTTGCCGCTGGCGCATGGCAAAGTATGCTCAGCTTGATCTTGATCTGCGGTATGTGTCGTTAGATTCCAAACTGGACTACTCACTTTCTCGAGGTGGCACAGTCTTCAGCGATCGTGGTGCATCAAAGTTCCCCATGGATGCATGGTCCGCAAATCTCGGCATACTCTTCAATTTTTAGCCCAAGCCAAGCCATATCGCGATCTTCAGCCTGCGACTCATGCGCTCTAAAATGAGCGGCAGCACGATCCCGCTTGCAACGACGATCGGAAGCGTGATCCACCAAGCAGCATTAACGCAGTGTAGCAGCAGACAGAAACCGTAGATCACAAAGACATGCACGAGATAGATCGTCAATGACCCCCGCCCCACCATTGCCAATCCGCGTGTACCGGCACCCTCAGTAAGGGCGCCTGCGGTCAGCCAGGTCGCCACTACCCCCATAAGCCCCAATGGCAATCGGAGGATCGGTCCCGTCTCCAGATCATAGAAGACGGCCGCTGAGACCGTGATGACAAACAAAACCCAGGCCCCCACGACCAAAGCCCAGGAGGATCGCATCCTACTGGCGCTCCCTCCCAATGCAGACCACATCGCTCCCACAACAAAGTATGGCAACGACCGCCCCGTGTCTCTCAATGGCCCCGGCGGAAGAAACGCATATACGCCATACCAACAGAGCGAAAGCAGCAGGAGAGCCAGAGCACAGCTTCTCTCATTCGTAAACACGCGCCGGAAAGCCACGGCCACAGCCACACAGATAAACAACACATAGAGGAACCAGAAATGCGCCGGCGGGAAATAGGTAATTCTGAACACGTCACCCCAAAGCGACCGAAATCCCTGGCCATTGCCCACAGATTGACTAATCACGTGAAGCATAGACCATAACACATATGGGTAAAGCAAGGTCTTCACACGATGCCAGAGGAGCCCTCTCCCCCCACGACGATCGAAAGATCCAGCAAATAGCACGCCCGAAATAAGGAAGAAGATAGGGACATGAAATGTATAGATGGCGCGATCCAAATCGAAAACCCAGGCTGGCATTGTCGATGGAAATTGCCGTGACACCATGTGAATGGCATGCCCCAACACAACCAGAACAATTGCCATACCGCGGGCATAGTCAAACAAGGCCACCCTGTTGCCTTCATGCCCTTCGACTGTCATCAGTCATTCTCCTTCCGGCTCGACACGGGAACATCGACCTTCTCAGCTCTATCTAGCAAGGTCCATCCTACCCATATCAAGGACACGGGCGAAGCCGGTTCAAAATCTACTGCTGTAACCCGAACCACCTCCCACGGCGCAATATGCTCAATAGCAGTGCTACAACCTTGCTGCAAGAGCAACTGCACAACAGGTTCCATCTCTCCCTGCAGCACCACAAAAGCATCGCCCTCACGGGGTTCAAGTTGAACATCACAAAGAGACTCCTGACGACGTTCGAAGATCTCAGGATCCGCACTCACAAGACAAGGCGGATTGGCGTCCTTCATAAACTGGTTAACCACCCAGCGATCGGCGTAAAGACGTTTGACCCCATTTGCAGAAACAGTGCGCTTTAGCAACTCAACAGTGGGTGTCCCCTCAAACTGCTCAGAGTCTTGCACCAGCAGATCCACTTCAGACAGAATCACGTCAAAACGGTTCCGAAAAGGGGTCATCCTCAACCGGATCGCCCTTACGGGAACTGAAATGTCTGGCCACAACTCCATGCGATACCCCACCCCAGCCCAGTATACCCTCGGCCCCGACCAATAGAGGCGAGAGGCAACAGTCTCGGAAATAACATTGGTCCATGTGCCTTCGGCCCCTTCTGGCAAAACATCCATAGCGATCTTACCAGGGTAATATCGCGTCTGACTAAACAGGCGTACGGCCCCAACACGTGCAGGTTGATCCAACTCCAGAACCAGCGTCGCCACGCCTTTGGAACCAGGCCAAACGACAGATGTAGATGCATTGTAATCCGAAAGGGCATCACAATTAGCCGCAGACAAATCATCGCAACGCCACGCGGCACGTGTACCAGAAAGAAGCGAAGGTGCTCTAAAGCCGGCATGGTAGTGCAGCCGAGTACTGATTTTGCGATGAAAGGCTTCGCCGCCACCATACTTCAGAAGTCGGCTAAAGCCTTGATTATTGTTCAGAACCGCAATATTTTCTGATAACTCAATCGCCTCCTTGTAGGAAACAATCCGATCGTCACCAAAATTGGAAAAACAAAACTTCTCCCGCAGGAGAAAGTTCAGCCCGTAGTTTGCCCATCGTACCGAATAGAGAGTATACACCGCCTCAACACCATCGGCGGCAAGCGATGCCCCCAAGACTTTGGCATCCTTTTCGAAAGCGGCAAATTCGCCACGCCCTCGCAGATAGCCGGGGATATGGACACACTGTAGCGCCACAAGTAGTGCGAGGGGGGACCACCCTAGGCCAAAGGGCAGCCAGCGCACCAGTGCCGCAACTCCAGCACCGATGAGGATCGCGATCAATGGCATCAGAGTAAGGCCGTAGCGTGCCGTATTCAGCAAAGCAAATCGGGACTGACCAAACAGAACTACCGAAACTACGCCAAAAACCGCAATCACAACGATACAAAGCAGTGGTGCCCAATCGCGCGTGCTGCGCTTCAACCAGACAGCCAACAGCAGGGCCATCAGGATCAATACCCCTATCACAACACCACCAGTAAGGTTCCAAATACGCTGGGCTCGATTCAGATCCAGCAACGCCGGCAGCATGTACCCAAAGAAACGCCCCATGCCGACGCGCCACTCGGGATGCCCCTCACCGCTTAGCATCCCAAAGGTCTTCCAGTTGTTGAATACATTCCAGATCCAGAGCGGAGCGCTTCCAACGAAGAACCCCGCGACCCCGGCAATCGCCCCCCCCCAGGGCGGACGCCGCACAAAACGCACAACCAAAAGCACAGCCGAAGCCACGAGCGCCCATAAAATCAAGGGGTGCGTCCACCATCCCACACCCGCTACCACACCCAACCACGCCGCGCGCCATGCAAATGCCCGCGGCGACTCCTCCGACCGCCTCATCAGTTCCCACACCTGCCACAGCATTGTCGTGCTGCATAGCGTCAACAGAGCATAACCGCCATAACCCCAGCTCATAAACTGGCACCAGTGTTGCGACCCAATCATAAGGAACAGTGCCGACGCAATGCCCGCCGTCAAACCAAAGGCCCGCCGCGACCACACAAATACAACCAACACAGACAGAGCGCCTGCCAGCGCAGCCCCTGTATTAACCGCAAATCCAGACAAACCAATGATTCGGGCGATAAGCGCACTAACCATAGGCTCAAGCGACCCCATATAAGACTGACCGTAGTAGAAGATCGGAAAAGAGCGGCCCTCGACCATATGCTTAACCATCAGACAGACCACGCCGTGATCTGACGTAATCGCGTTGGCGAACATCCAGGCAAAGAACAGGCGCACCGCAAGGGCAACCCCAAATACCGCCGCGCCGATGCCCAAAAGTTTATGTAAGAACCGCCCCCTCATCCCTGCTCCTTAGCTGAACCTGCGGCCACGCGGCAGAAAAGCTCCCGATAACGCTCTCCCACAGCCGTGCTGGTGTAACGTTCCATCACGGTTGCCAATGCCTCTACGCCAAGTCGCTCCGACAGCGCGGAATCTCCAAGCAAGCGCTGGAGAGCCCTCGCCAGCGCTTCGGGTGATTGCACGGGAACAACTAGGGCATTCTCACCATCGGACACTATATCCTTTACGCCACCCACATCGGTGGAGACCGACGGAAGCCCGCACGCCATGGCCTCGATCAGAGAAATGCCAAAGGCCTCATTCTCTGTGGGAAAAACAAAAATGTCAGACGCCTGAAGATAAGGGGCCACAGCTTCTACATCCCCCGTGAATCGCACGGAGTCGCTCAAGTCCTGCTGTGCAACGAACTGCTTAAGCTCATCCTCACAGTTATGAATATCATTGCCACCAGCCCCAACGAGCACGAGATGTAGCGAGGAGGATGGCAACGCCCTCATCAAAATCTTCCAAGCCTCTAAAAGCGGCAACAGCCCCTTATACCGCACAAGCCGTCCCGTATAGATGACGACCGTAGAATCCGGCGACAGCCCCATTTTCTGTCGAATCACGCTCTTCTGCTCTGGCAAGACTGGCATGAACAGATTCGTATCCACCGCATTAGGGATGCGGGCAACACGGGTGTCGGAGACCCCGCATGAGATCAGCTCATTTTCCAGATCGAGAGAGATGGCTACCATGCTGTCTGCACGCCGCAAAATGCTATTGCGCAACAGAATGCACCCGTGAAACAGCTTCTGCAACACCCAAGGCAACCGATTGGCACTATCGTCAAAAAATGCGCCGGACATCTCGCCACAGCTTACCCCTCGCAATACGCAGCGTTTCCGAAAACAGCGAGCGAATAGCACAGCCAAGACGCCCAAGACACGAAACCCCGGCACATAGATCAGATCAAAGTCACAGCGGTACTTGAAGAGCGCGGGAAGGGCCGTGAAAAGCATGCCCCACTTCTTGAGAGATCCGTGCCCCACCGGCCCCACGCGAATCACACGAATGCCATCAACCTGCTCTTCCCGGGGCACTTCGGAAGTAAGCCGCCGCGTAATCACAAGATGCGCCAACCCCTGACGTGACAAATCGCGAGCAAGAAGACGAGCGTGAGTTGTCGTCCCTCCCACCTGCGGGTAGTAACTTTCAATAAATACACAAACAGATGGAGTTTTTTGCATGTAAGAAGTGTCCGAAAACATAAGCGTATATAGAAGCGGCTTGCCATCACCATGGCCCCGTGTAAATCTACGGAGAACAGCCTCCGAAATCAAGAGTGCTTTGTCTCTAGCTCTTTGTGCTATCGCTCAAAGCGCGAAAGGCATGCAGAACCATGATGCAAAAACGATTATTACTACTGACAACGATTCTGATGACGCTCGCCGTCTGGCTGGTCTTCTCTTGGCCGCTGCCGATAAAACTATCGGACGGCATTCCCATGTCATCAACGAATATTGAAAAGTATGGTGAACGCAGCATGATGCCGGGCGACCACCTTCAACTGCACTACTTCTACTGGATCTTCAACGACATGCTGCATGGGGACACACCCTTCTTCCATAACTTATACGAATTCAATACCGGAGATGATGCAGCACGCTACCATGTTGGGAATTACAATGTGCCGTTTTCGTTTATCTATGCCTTCTGGGCGCTATGGGGAAACAGCGCTTTCGCTTGGAATATGATGGGGCTTACCGTCATTTGGATCACCTGCCTGCTAACATGGATTCTGGCACGACGCTTCACAAACAGCGAATGGATTGCCGGCCTGTCTGCCCTTGTCGGAATCACGGTGCCTTATCGCTGGATGAACCTTTTTGGTGGGAGCCCCATGGGCTACGCCATGACGTGGGTTCCACTTCTGCTTCTTGGCATTGATATGGTAACACGCGACCGCAACATTAAAGGCGGTATCTTTGCCGCACTCGCGCTGACTGGCGCATTCTACAACGACACACATATCTTCTTTTTTGCAGGCCTGTTCATGCCCCTGTGGGGATTGGTTGGACTTTTGCGTAGCGACCTGCTGCGCGAGCCCAATCGAAAGAAATGGACAGGTCTGATTCTGGCAGGAATGCCCATTGTCATTGCTGCGGGACTACTGCTGATTAGAGGGATGGGCGTGAAGGCAAGCAAACTCAGCACCTCAATGGTGTCAGAAGGACGCGCTCCGGCTGAGGTGGCTATCTTCACAGCTCCCGCGGAGGGCCTCTTCAAATGGCATGGATTTGGCATGGAAGCCCACATTTATCTAGGCTGGCTGATTCCCGCAATCATCACCATTGGCATACTCGCCGGCGGCTATATTCTGATCGCAAAACGGCGCACCTCACAGGCAACAGCAATGGGTGTAATCAGCATTCTAACGCTTAATGCCGTTGTCATTACCATTCTCGCAATCGGCTTCAATGGTCCCTTTGACGGAAAGCTGTTCTCGCTTCTCCGTGATCATATCCCCGGCTATAGCATGATGCGGCAGCCGGGCAAGGTCTTCTCCTTGCTGCCCACAGTTTTGGCGATGCTGCTAGCAACGCTCTTCACCATGCTACACGAGGCTAGTCGATGGAAACCCAAACTTATGCGCAGCATCATCACCGTTCTTGCCGCCGCTATTCTCATCGAATATGCCTGTCAGGTCCGAATCACGATCTGCTCACTGGATCAGAAGCAAGGCGCTTACGAAGCCGTGCGACTTGATGCCGATAAAACCGACGGGGAAGCGCGGGCCATGGTGATTCCCTTCTGGCCTGGAGATTCGGCCTGGGCCTCAATCTACCAGCACTACGTCTCCCTCTATCACATCAAAATGCTGAATGGGTATTCTCCGATCGTGTCGAAAACTTACCGTGATGAGATCTATTCAACCTTCGGACGCAGCAACGTAGGCGTGCTGCCCGATGATCTCCTGGACAATCTCTTAAAACGTAACATCCGCTATATACTCCTTCACGAAAACGCATTCCCTGAACAGGTCAGCCCTTTCCCCGTTGGCTTTACGATTAAGCGTCTATTGAACCATCCCCGACTGACGCTGCTTAAACATGCAGAGCATGTATGGTCTTTTCGTGTTGAAAAAACCGCAACCCAATCCCCAGAACAACTGTCAGACTGGAACACTTTCTTCCCCTCTCAAGAATGGGAGTTTGAGCATGGCGAAGGAATGGGCAACCCGAGCCCGACACGTTGCGACGAAGACACCGCCAGTGGCGGCGGAAGCATCCTGCTGAACCGGCCCTTACAAAGTCTTACAACACGAGCCTTTCGTGCATGGCATGCACCGAGTAGCCGAATACGGATACGCGCGCGTGGACACGGCATATTGGCAACACAACTGGCAGATAAACCCAATGGATTAGAAATTCTAACCAAGGTCAATAGCGACGCCTGGGCATGGTTTAACATCCCGCTTACAGAACTCCCTGAGCGCTCCCTGTGTACACCCGTGTTCAAAGCAACCGACGGTCACATTGAATTAGATGTTGCACAGTATGTTGCAGGAGAATGGGAACCCCTAAACGAGGGAGACATCCGGAGCCTCCCCGCAGGGATCTTCTTCCATGCCGGACACCTCACAGAAGATACCACTGGCGTACACATGCGAAAGGATGCAGAACCCGACTCGATGATTTTCTACGGCCCAAAGCTTCCCCTTCCATGCGGGAGCTACCAACTCCAGATGGAGTACCAATCAGACGCCACAGCAGGAACACACCTCGGCAACCTGCATATAACGGGAAGACAGCTTGAAGCAACGCCCACCACCGTGACGGCAGGAGAACCCGCTTCCATTAACTTCAAGCAACAACTGAACCTGCCATTTCGCTTCGATTTCGAATACACCCGCAATGCTGATATCATCATCAAGCGCGTGATTATCGAGCGGCTGGCGGCTCAATAGGCGCACTATCTTTCGCGTGTCGCAAAGAAGCCAGATACTGCTTCAGATCTGAAATGCATACGGTTCGCGTAAGCAGCAAGAGAACCACAAAGCTCGCTAGCGCCAGCAGGAATCCCACAATACTCGCTCCAACGGAATGGGTAAAATAGCGCGCCGTGACTGGAAAAATTCCACAGGCAAAAACACGCAAAAGCGAAATCAGCATCGTGCGCATAGGACTCCAATAACGGAAACAGAAAAGCGCCGCAAAAACGATGTAGGCAACAAGACTGGCCGCCGAAGCGCCAAATGAGGCATAGCGGGGGATCCAAAAGTGCGATAGCGCGATCATAAGGACAGCCGATACCGCTGAGATCGTAATATAGCCGCGGGCATCACGCTGCAGAACGGCCCAGTTTGATCCCACATGTACAAGCAGCAAAGGAAATGCAGCCATCCCCAAAAGCAACGCATTTCCATAAACCCGTCCCACATTGAAGCTCTCCCCCACAATGGGAATCACATGGGGTCCAAGGAAGCCTAAAAGGTAGAGCGCCACAACGGCCATTGCCGTACAAAATACGACAGCATGTCGCATCCAAGTCTCAGCACGTTCATGTTCTCCTTCGATCTGAAATTGAGTCAGAGACGGCAACAGGGTTGCCAGCAAAATACCGAGGAATGAAACGGTCAGAAGCAAAAATTGGTTAGCCAAATCAAAATACCCGATTTCCTCAGCAAGTCCGGTATAGGCATCAATTAGCAGACCACCAGAGCGCTGAAGCATACCGACTAAAACGGTGGGCACATAGAACGCCAACCCAAACAGGATGTACGGTCGTATCGCAGGCCATGGCAATAATCTGACCCGCGCAAACAGGACCTTTCGGGTCCACCATGCAGAGATCACCACAAGAATGGCCTCATTAATCACAAAAGCCCATATGGCGCCATAAAGCCCAAAGGCTAAAAACAAACTCAAAACCACAACAAAACGTGAGAAGCTGCGAATCAGATCTCGTGATGAGAAGCGACCGATTTGATTACTACCATAGAGATAGGCAAATAATGTCCCTTGCACCTTCCCCAGCAGAAGAACAAGAGCCAGCGCAATCGTCCAGAAGGGGTTAAACGATACGGGGCGACGCCAGGTTAAGCCAGCCGCGGCAACAAAAACAACAGCAAGAGTGACCAAGACCCCATAGAACAGCATGCTGTGCAACAATCGGCGCCGACCGTCTTCATCGTCATCCGCATAGACCGGCAAGAACCGACCAAACACCTGAACATTGCCAAGCCCCGTAAAACTCTCACAGAGCATATAGACAGACAGAAATACGGCAAACCGTCCATAGACGGGAGCAGTCATGATTCGGGGAATACAGACCATAGCCCCAAGCAGAAAGGGGTAACGCAACGCACGCCAGACCGTCCCTAACGAAATGGAACGCACCGTGGCTCGATCTCGATCCTGTTGTGTCCGCAAGACTTACTCCTTTGGTGCAAGGCCATTTAGCACAGCCAATGTTTCCTCTGCACATCGTCGCCAGGAAAACATTCTCGACCGTTCCAAACAGAGTTGAGCGTATTTCTGGCGTGTAGGCTCATCCCCCATTAACCGCTCTAACCCATTGGCAATGGACTCCGGGTTGAAGGGCTCAACAATAACTCCCGCATCCCCAGTCAGCTCAGGCAATGCACCTGTTGAGGAAACAACCACCGGACAACCACATGCCATGGCTTCAACCGTTGGAATACCAAACTCTTCATAAACCGACGGAAACAGTTTACAGGAAGCCATATTATACAACGCCGGCAACTCCTGTTGATCCACCCACCCCAAGAAGCTCACGTCTTGGTCAGTCCCGTCATCTGCCATGCGATACTCGTCGTGGTACTTTTCACAGCCAATCCCCACGACAACCAATTTCACAGGCATACGCTTCCGTAACAAACGGAAACCCTTAATGATGTTCTCAAAGTTCTTCCGGGGATCATACTTGATGACAGAGATGATATAGCGCTCAGGCAAATCGTATTTTGTGCGGATCGCATCAAGATGAGTTTGATCCTCAATAATTTTGAAATCCTCATTCATCCCAAGACGCACCGTTGTAATTTTTTCTGGCGGAACTCGCAACACACGGATGTAGTCGTCTCGAGTCAGATCAGAGTTGGCAATTATCGCAGTCGATTTGCGGCAATAAAGAGGCATGAATGCACGAATATAAGCCAGATCGAGTTTATTTGGGTAGAGGTCTGGACGGACAAACCAACTGGCACCATGAGCCGTCATAACAGATGGAATCCGCGACAAGAGAGGAACGGTGAACTTGGTATGAAAAAGAAGATCAACCCCCTCTCGTCGAGCCGCGCGTGGCGCCGCCACCTGATCCCAAAGCGCCTTTCCGAACGCCGACACTACAATTTCCTTCACACGCGGAGACGCAAACGTTCCGAGAAACTCGGCATTACGATACATCAGGACATAGCTATTGTGCCGATCCTGCTCTAGCATTTCCCGCATGAGATTGACGGTATAAACGCCAATTCCTTGACGCTCATCAATCGTTCGTAACATCACGCCAATTTTCATAGTGCTCCACTCAATAGGTCATATCGCTTCAGTGCTCAATGACACTAGCCGAAATGGATACGGGAATCAATTGACTTGTCTGGTGATCCGTTTTCCTGAAGAGGCGTATATGCTATGAAGCGCGCCCGTCAGTTCACCCCTTGACAGATGTGCGATCCTTACGCTTCGGTCATCCTGAGCTTGCCGAAGGATCTGCGGAAGCAGAACCTCCCCGCTCAAACAACCATTGGGGTGTTGCATATCATGCAGACGGCGTGTGTTTTTTATGGCCACGCATACGTTGCAATGCAGATCCTTCGACAAGCTCAGGATGACAGTGCTAAGAGGGGGGGATGCATAATGTCACGGGGTTTCCCTTTGGCCCGTTAAACCGTGCCAAAGGGAAAAACAGCGGGCATCATGTGCAACGAGAATCAATTGACTTGTCTGATGGCTGTTTTTCTCTAACATCACAACTGAATTTAATCGAAACCGCAATTCTACTTTAGGGAGCATCCATATGATGGGCCGAAAAAGTGATAAAGAGTGGGAAAAATTGGGACAAGATGATCCCTATTTCGGCGTCATAAGCATGGATAGGTTCCGCAAAGAGCAGCTTGATGATGATACTCGGGCTGCCTTCTTTGACTCTGGCACCGAACATGTCCAATACGTCATCGACACCATCAAGAAAGACATTGCTCCCGATTTCGCTCCCAAGCGAGCGCTAGATTTCGGATGCGGCGTGGGGCGCTGCACGCTTCCAATGGCGCGGCTAGTCGAAAATGTTGTTGGGGTTGATGTATCCGACTCCATGCTTAAAGAAGCGCGTCTAAATCAAACGCTACTCGATATTAAAAATGTTGAATGGGTAAACCCAGGTCCGGACATTTCCACTCTTACTGGGAATTTTGATTTAATTCATACTTTCATTGTCTTTCAACACATTCCCGCTTCACGTGGATTTCAGATTATACAGCAAATGATTGATCTGCTTGAAGAGGATGGCGTCGGCTGCCTCCAGATGCTCTATTACCGTGACGTCCCTGCCACGGTTCCTCTGCTAGGGTGGATGCGGAAATTCATCCCTGGCCTACATGGTGTTGTAAATATAGCACACGGCAAAACCTTCTCTGAACCCCTCATGGAGAAGAATCGTTACGACATAAATCGACTCTTTTTCATGCTACAAGAAAACGGGTGCGGCAACATACGCGTTCACCTCCAAGGCAAAGGCAAACTCAAAAATGCGGTTGTCTTCTTCCAAAAAAAAACCGATGCAGTCCCCTATGACTCCTTCTATGAAGCACTGTAAGGTGGCGCGGGGCAGACGCAGATACGTCACAAGCCAGACCTGTCATCCTGAGCTTGCCGAAGGATCTGCATTGCAAATATGCGCCTAATCCATGAAGACATACTTCATCTACATAATGACCAACAAGGGGCGCACAACGTTATACATCGGCGTAACAAACAGCTTGATACGGCGCGTGGCCCAACACCGGAACGCGGAGATTGAGGGGTTCAGCAAACGTTACAACACAAATCGTCTGGTCCACTACGAATCGTTCAATGATGTAAGAGATGCAATCGCCCGTGAGAAACAACTCAAGGGATGGTCACGAAAGAAAAAGGAAGCTCTCATCACCGGGACGAACCCCAAGTGGACGGACTTGGGGGAAACGGTATTGGAATTTGAAAAAGCACCTGCCACGCAATGGGAAGACCGAGGGGGTTCGCCAGCCTGAGATCCCTCAACAAGCTCGGGATGACAGCAGTGGCGCTCGGGAGAACAGGCATGCCGCCGGGACAACCGGCGAACACCAGACACTAATCTTCACAACACACACACACCTTCCCGCCCTTGTCATCCTGAGCTTGCCGAAGGATCTGCATTGCAAA
The DNA here is from genome assembly GCA_964576795.1 of uncultured Victivallales bacterium. Taxonomy (GTDB): domain Bacteria; phylum Verrucomicrobiota; class Kiritimatiellia; order UBA8416; family UBA8416; genus JABGOW01. Next base: position 4,672 of record CAZNWT010000019.1, on the reverse strand, counting down.
CATAAGCGTCGACCTAAAAGCACACTTCGTCTACATGACAACCAACACGCGAATTTTCTGGCTGACAACGGGGGTTTGCCTGGCACAGATCCTTCGACAAGCTCAGGATGACAGCGGGGGTTCGCCCTGGATGACAGGAGGTGTCGCTCAGGATGACATAGGGTGTCGCTCATGCGGAAAAGCAAATGGCTCGGAATGAAAACATCACGACACTTAAATGAGAATTTGTCATCCTGAGCTTGCCGAAGGATCTGCATTGCAAACATAAGCATCGACATCAAAGCTCACGTCGTCTACAGGATAACCAACACGCAGAAGAGAGAGGAGATTGGATTGAAAATAGCCACGCATATCAGTAAATCCAAGTGGTGGAGTGCACTCGCCCTTCTCTTGATTTTTCTCGTCGCACTTGGATTACGTTTCTGGGGGCTTTCCCACGATCTAAAAGAGGGATATGTTTACCACCCGGACACGCCGAAGCAGATCTCTGCAATACAGGAATACCTTGAGGGCGATTATTTCTCTCCAAAAGGAAATCTAAACTACGACGGCTACCCCTTCTTCACCAGTAGATTGATGGAATGGGGCGTCCGGCTAAGCAGCGCTCTTGGTGCAGCCCCCCTCACTCGCCCTCAGCTCTTTTGGAAAACGCGGATCCTGAATGCTTGGCTCTCCTCTTTAGCCATTCTCGCAACCTTTGCAATCGCCCTCGGAATATCACGATCCCATCTTACGGCTCTGCTCGCAGCCGCACTGCTGGCTATTTCGCCTGTCGATAGTGTCGCCTGCCACTATGCAATGGGAGACACAACCGCCGCTTTCTTTGCAACCCTGACTGTGCTCTGCGGCGTCTGGATCTTCCGCTCCGGATCGTTATGGAGCTACGTTGCAGCAGGACTATCAGTCAGCTGCGCATTCGCCGCAAAATATCACGGCGCTGCAGCAGGTGTTGCCGTCATCTTTGCACATCTACTTCGCAACCCACATCCTCGCCAGTTTTTCGGCAAACGTTCACTCGGCTGTATACTCGTCACACTGTTGGCCACGCTGATCATGCTGCCAATCGCAATCCCCTCCCTAAAGGACGAGCCGGTTGCTACCATTCAAAACATCGCTCGTTTTCTTGAATACACCTCAAATTTTAAAATGAAAGAAGCGCAACTCAACCTTCCCTTCCACCTGCGCTGGTTCTTCGGCGTCTCTCACAACTATCCGCATTTCGCCTACATGCTAACAGGCGGCCTTCTCACCTACGCCCTGCTTGGCTCGCTGCTTCTCGTTCGGAAACATCGCGCGATCCTTATCGTGGCGGTGCTCCCTGCCATTTACATGTTTGTAGGACTCCCCTTCAAGCCGCTTTCACATATTGAATACCACACCCTTGTCTCTCCCTGCCTTTTCACCCTTGCTGCGATAGCGTTGGTACAACTTCCCACCCTCCCCTCAAAGAAATGGATTCAAGCGTTGCTAGCAGGCGCATCCATCATCACACTGCTTGCAGCAGGCAACGCACTGCTCTCGCGAACCCGCTACCAGGGATTCTATTTTTCACAGCCCGACACACGCCGCCTAGCCTCTGAGTGGGTCTATCACAACCTTCCCGAATCTTTTCAGATTGCTGCAGGACATTACACCTATGTCGGCACACCGCCCACCGTCAGAACCAACAAAATGGGCGCTGTGATGCTCTCCTCAAATTTCCGCCCCCATCGAGCACCCAACGTCTATGCCACCAAAATGATATGGGATCTCAAGGACACCCCTCTGGAACTCTTCCGTAATCCCATTATCACAGCCTACATCCACCGATCACCATGGCTCAAACCCGACTGGCAGCACCCCACTTTTCAAACCGTTCCCTATGGATCACACAGCGGAATACTGGACGCAAGCGCCCCTGTCTTTAATCGCAATCCGCTAAAACATGTCATCACGCAGAAACAACCCCTGCAACTTTGGCTCACCACGCCAGAACCTATTACCCATGCACTGCTCATACTGCAGGCAGGCCCCAATGGGGCTCTCTGCCGCGGAAGATTTGGAAAACAAAGCATAACCCCAAAACTATCCCAAAACACAACGCTTGTGATTCCACTAGAAATGCCAACACGGAAATTTCCATCCATCCTAAAGGCAAACTTCTACCAATGGGAGCTATCCAGCATCAAAGGCGAAGTCATGGCAACACTTGCCATAACCCCAACCCAGAAGGCTATTGCACTCACCCAGGCAGGATACTGGAAAGAAGCAAAAGAGGCATTCAGAAGTTTGGACCCGAAAATTAAGCAACACAGCACTCTGGCACTGCTTGGGAGAATCGCCAACGCAGACGGAAAGGACACCCAAACAGGAGAGGTATCCGAGAATCTATATGAAGCTTTTGGGATCGCCGAAGCACTACTCGCCACAGCACCAGCAATTGAGATTACACCCGATCAGTGGATTCCCTGTGAAAGTGGAGGAAACTGGAAAACAGAGCCCATCTTCGTTACGCCGGGGGCGTACACCCTCGAAAACGGGCTCTCATCTCTAACCGCCTATCAAGCGGGACAAGCGCGTTCATTAGGACAAAGTCCAATCATCGCACCGTTTGGCATAGCAGCCATCGAGCTTCGATCCACGGAAACAAATTGCCCGAAAGTGGCAATCCAACTCCGGCCAGATCCAGCGGCAACGCTAAGCCTCTATAGACGTTGATCTTGTAGATGCGCTTGTTCAATAACCAGCAGATCCACTCGACACTTACCGGGGCGTTGACGCTGTAGCCGCAGATCCAGCAAACACCCTACTCAATGCTAAAGGCCTGGTTGTGAGCTCATATGAGAAGACCGGGAATTTCTCAACGTTACAGGGAGCCTAACTTGGCGGATTGATGCTTTAAGTGTGCTTTGCAGGTTTATGCGCAGTCCGCTTGTGCGGTCATATATTCCAATCAAAATATTGAAGTCTCCCGAAACGCCCTGAGGAATATGCACGATACGTTTCTCAAGAAATATCATGGGGGGGGATTGTTCCCGCAGCCAATCTTCCGGAATTTGCGGCAGAAAAATACGGTCGTCTTGAAACAAATCACCATCTGAAATCGGCAGAAAGTGTGTGAAAACGGCCAAAGAAAAAGGATCAACGTCTGGAGGACATCGCCAGTACCAATGCAATTCAACTTTGTTATCTAAGTGTGTTTGTATTTCAAACGCTTCCAGTGCTACGCCATTTGCAAACCTTACATCAGTTGCAGTGGCTGTATCCGGGATATTTGTTACAACACAATCAATATTAGCTTCCATTATAAAAGCACCATATTCTGTCCACCCCACTTGTCTGGATTGTTGGTGTAAAGGACTGTCAGTCAGTTTGAATATGCACCAGTCTGCTATATCCATTTCTTCGAATGTGAAACCGGCCGAAAGAAGTGTATTTCGTGTTTCGGGTGCGTCGATCGTTTCAGTGACAACAACATTACCGCCGCCTTTGTTGTTGAGTTGTATGGATCGCGGTTTACACCGGTCGAGCCCATCATACTGTTGATAAAACAACGGGGAAATTATGGTTTTAGCAGAGGGCAACCTAAGATTGATTTGCTCTGTGATCCATCGTGGAGCATAAACCATGTTTAATGGCATGGCCTCTAATGTTTTGATCAGTTTCTCTAAATTGTGATGATAATCTGGGGACGGTTGCTCTGAAGTAATGAACAGCAGTTCTGTCACCTGCAATTGCCCGCGTGCATCGGCAGGTATCGTGATCTCAAGATTTTGCATCTCATGTGTGCTAAAGCGATATTCGGCACAATTCAATGGCCCCGCTCCATACGGTCGTGGTCCTGACCAGAACCAGTTGTCGATAATTCGTTCATGATAAAGCACCTCGTCCCCTCCGGTGGCTGGAATGGAAATATTTAGAATCCGCCCGCGTTGACCATTGTATCCAACGGTGCGTATACCCGTCAGCGGGAGGGGATTGAGAAACGCTACTCTCAGGGTTACAGGGGATTGAATAAAATCCATGTTGCTGTCACACAAAATCCCGGGAGTAGATATATTGCCATCAATCAACATTGGCAAGGAACACTGGATATCCTGTAGAGGAACATATGCTTTTGCACCGTTTGTTTGCTGGGCATTTGCGTACAGGGAAAAGGTGGATGTCTGATACGCCTGCGCACTACCACAGGTTCGCGTGAGAGACGCAGAGAAGTTCATAAAATTATTGATTACGACAGGGGTTCTATCGGCGAATGCAGCCCGTCTGTATGGACGAAAACGGTCATAATCAGGATACGTGCAAACTGTTAATTTTTCTTCTGATGCAAAATTGATCCAATGATTTAAAAAACCACCCCGGAGAACTGAAACATTACGCCTTTCACATAAATCAACAAGGGAGTCTATATCTGCATAACTTCTGCGCAGTTCAGATGATGGGTTCGGTGGTCCCGAGAATGGAAAAGCCCACCACTGGCAGGCAAGCAGAATAACAGGCAACAACCATCCAGCTTTACGCATTCCCGAATCAATCAAAAAGGATGCAGACATACCACAGATTGCAAACAGTGCCGGAATAATAGGCAGCATATAGCGCGAAGCGGGCACATGGTTGAAGTGGGGTGATTTAACGCAAATGCAGCGGTTCCAAATTAGGAAATCTTCGAGTTGCGGGAGGGGCTTCGGACATG
>CAZNWT010000018.1:0-51738 GCA_964576795.1 uncultured Victivallales bacterium | reverse complement strand
GGAATACCGGTGAACTGCTCGGCGACAAAATTGGGTTGCGAGAGAAAGCGTTGAATGCGTCTTGCGCGCAGCACGACTTCACGATCTGCATCGGGCAGTTCTTCAATGCCCAGAATTGTGATGATATCCTGAAGTTCGAGGTAGCGCTGCAGAATGCGTTGCACTTCGTGGGCGGTGTCGTAGTGTTCCTGTCCTATGACGTCGGGTGACAGGATTCGGGAGTTTGATGAAAGCGGATCAACGGCGGGGTAGATTCCCATTTCCACGATTTTACGATCCAGCACGATGGTGGCATCAAGATGGGCAAAGGTCGTGGCGGGTGCTGGGTCTGTGATGTCGTCTGCAGGAACATAAACCGCTTGAACTGACGTGATGGATCCACTTTTGGTGGAGGTGATGCGTTCTTGAAGTGCGCCCATCTCCGTTGCAAGTGTTGGTTGATAGCCAACTGCCGAGGGCATGCGGCCCAGTAGGGCTGAGACTTCGGCTCCTGCTTGTACAAAGCGAAAGATATTGTCGATGAAAAGCAGGACGTCCTGCCGTGCCGTATCGCGGAAATACTCAGCATGGGTGAGTCCTGCGAGTGCAACGCGTAGTCGCGCTCCAGGGGGTTCGTTCATCTGACCGAACACGAGTACCGTGTCACGCAACACGCCGGACTCTTTCATTTCCTGCCAGAGGTCGTTTCCTTCTCGTGTACGTTCACCCACGCCTGTGAAGACGGCGCGTCCACCGTGTTCTGTTGTGATGTTTCGGATCAGTTCCATAATGAGCATGGTTTTACCCACGCCAGCCCCCCCAAACAGTCCCACTTTTCCACCACGTGGGAAGGGAGTGAGGAGATCGACCGACTTGATGCCTGTTTCGTAAAACTCAACGGCGGGGACTTGTTGATCAAAGGGGGGAGGGGATTTGTGGATGGTATCAAATCGGATGCTATCTATAGGGTCTCCACCGTCCAGAGGTGCTCCCAACAGGTTCACGACGCGACCGAGGCAGGTTTCGCCGACGGGAATGCTAATGGCTGAACCTGTATCTTCGACAGGGATGCCGCGTGAGAGTCCACGTGTTGTGGACATTGCCACACAACGCACAACCCCTTCGCCAAGGTGTTCTTCGACTTCCAGTGTGATGTTTAGGTTTTGCGCATCATCCTGAATCCGAAGAGCATTGTGTAGCCCCGGCAAGTCCTTTCCGAAGAACTGAACGTCTACAACGGGGCCCACAACATGTACAACTTTTCCTGCACCCATAATATACTCTACCTTACTAGCGGCCCAGTCCGGCGACAATCTCCAACATTTCCGTGGTGATGTTTTCCTGACGTAGGCGACTGTATTTCTTTTTTAAATCGACCAGCATTTCGGTTGCATTGTTCGTTGCACGGCTCATCGAGGCCCTCCGTTGGGCGTGTTCGGTGACGGCGCTGTTGTAGAATCCGTTGTGTAGCGAACAGCGCACATACTCGGGGAGCAGCGTTTCGATAAGGGCATCGGGACTGGGTTCGATGAGACCCTCATCATAGAGTGAGGTGTCAGAATCCTGCGCGCTCTCTTTTGTGGAGAAAGGGGTCGGTAGTATCTGCTCGGAAATCAGGGATTGATTCATTCCCGTCTCATAGTGCCAGTAGAGCATGTGCACCTCACTGACCTTATGTGAGAGAAAGTCAGCGAGAATTCGATCCCCAAGGCCTGTTGGATCCTCAATCATTTCGATTGCAGGCATTTTATGACGTAGCGCTCTGCGATAAATAACTTTTCCCCGGCACAGGAGCTGAACGTGCTTGTCGGCGTGTGCTCTAATGAAGTCTTGTACCGTATTCATGAGGAGCGTGTTAAATGCCCCGCATAGTCCGCGGTCAGAACCAAATACAACAAGGCTGATGGTGTCACCTGACTGAGGCATCATGAGCGGGTGTTCTGCTGCGTTGGAGGGAAGGGAGCCGTGTGCGATTTTCAGAATACGGCAGATTCCCTGAAAGTAGACACTAGCATTGCTGATGCGGCGCAGATCTTGAACCAGTTTTGCGGCGGCCACCTTCTGCAGCGTGCTAGTTACCTTACGGATTTGCGTTGTGGTGCCGATTCGCCGCTTAATGTCTGGAAGTGTTGTTGCCACGATTTACCGTTACTCGAGTTATGTATCTACACCCATGGCCGCTGAGGGGAGTCTACTGTCCTGATTGTCGACAGGGGGGACGAAGCGTTTGCCATCCAAAATTTCCACCTCGGCCGAGGGAATGAAGATGACTTTGAAGGCATTGATGGATTTGATCAGACTTTCGCCGGTTTCTTCAGAAAGGTCGCCGGATGTCATGATGGCCCTGCCGATGGTGGCATTGGCTCCATCCAGAAGGCTGAACCACTCGGTCTGAAAGCGGGCAATGTCGGCAAGGGCAATATCATCAAGTTGACCATTGACTGCAGCCCACATAATGCAGACCTCTTTGTCCATTGTGAGTGTGGCATGTTGAGGTTGCTTTAAGATCTCAGCCAGCCGTTCGCCTCGGTGAAGTTGGTCGAGGGTTGCCTTGTCAAGATCGGTGGTTAACTGTGCAAAGGAGGCAACTTCGCGATACTGGGCGAGTTCCATACGCAATTTGAGTGCAACCTTTTTCATGGCGGGCCGTTGGGCTTTGCCGCCTACCCGCGAGACGCTGAGGCCCACATTGATAGCCGGGCGGAAGCCCTGATGAAAGAGTTCGGGTTCCAGGTAGATTTGACCATCGGTAATGGAGACTAGATTGGTCGGAATGTATGCTGAGTAGTCGCCTTGTTTGGTTTCCACGATGGGGAGTGCGGTTAGAGAGCCGCCGCCATAGTCGGGATTTACTTTTGCGGCTCGCTCCAAGAGGCGGCTGTGCAAATAGAAAATATCGCCGGGAAAGGCTTCACGCCCAGGGGGACGCCGAAGCAGTAGGGAAATCTCACGATAGGCAACGGCATGTTTATAGAGGTCATCATAGACAATGAGTGCGTCTTCCCCACGGTTTCGGAAGAATTCAGCCATGCTACAGCCTGCAAAGGGGCATATGTACTGAAGCGGTGCGGAATCGCTTGCTGAGGCGACGACGACGATGGTGTTGCGCATGGCATCGGCATCTTCAAGTGCGGACACGACGTTGGCAATGGTCGACATCTTTTGCCCGATTGCCACGTAGATGCATTTAACATTGCCACCGGATTGATTGATGATGGCATCCACCGCCATTGTTGTTTTTCCGGTCTGACGGTCTCCGACAATGAGTTCGCGTTGCCCCCGCCCAATGGCGGTCATGGCATCGACTCCCTTTAGCCCCGTTTGCAGTGGGGTGGAGACCGACTCACGCTCCACAATCCCGGGCGACTCTGTTTCCACCAACATAGTTTCGCTGGTTGCAACGGGGCCTTGCCCGTCGATAGGATGGCCAAGTGGGGTGACGACGCGGCCAAGAAGTGCTTCTCCTACAGGGATCTGGAGCACTTTCCCGGTTCGTTTGACCAAGTCGCCTTGCTCAATTTTTGAGTAATCGCCTAGTACGATCACACCGACATGATCACGATCCAGATTCATTACCATACCGTAGACGCCATTGGGAAATTCTACCATCTCTTCGGACATAACGCCGGGCAGTCCGTCGACGCGGGCAATGCCGTCGCCGGTGTCGATCACGTGACCGATTTCTTCAATACCAAGTGACAAGGAAAATGTTTCCGAGTTCTTTTCTAGAATGGCGGCAATCGCATTTGGGTTGATGCTAATCTCAGGCATGTCATTGAGAGTATAGGGTAAATCGGGAATTTGAAATCAGGAAATTCGAAATTTGGAAAAAGTGTTGGGACAGTAGCGAAGTTGTGATTCTGGGGATTCTCACGTATGAAGTCTTGTCGCAAACATATTGTTATTATGAAGTCTGACTTCAGATATACAACACAAGAACAAGTGGAAAGAGTGCGTGAGCCGCTTTGTAGGACGTGCTTCCCGGTATTCCGGGAGCGTGTTTCTCTGGCAACGCCGCACGGGCTCCCGAATACGGGAAGCCCGTCCTACAAGTAACAACTGACACGTCACATAACACGCTCATGCTTGCTTGTGCATCGAATCGCAGATACCTCTGGCGTTAGGCGATGTGGTGCAGCAAGTCAGGAAGTTGATTGACGGTTTCGTGGTGTATGAGGCGGTGTTCGGATTGATGGCCACCAGTGAGGAGAATGCACCGGGTTCCCAGTGCATCTGCAACGTCATGGTCGTGGTTGGTGTCGCCTACGAGTAGGATTTCGGTGGGAGAAAGTGATAGCGTTTGCATGAGGCGTTTTCCCTGACTCAGTTTGGATGCCGCGTAGCGATCGGAGAGTCCGACGACGTTATCAAAGAAATGGCGGATATTGTGTTCTTTCAGCATGCGTTCGAGAATTGTGATTTCGCAAGCGGAGAGTATCGACATGCCCATGCCGCTATCCCGTATTTGTTGAAGCGTTTCTGCGGTTTGGGGACGCAGTTGGGAAACGGCAGAGAATTCAGCATAATGGAGATGAAATTCGTTGGCCATGGTATCCCAGTCTTCCGTTGCCAAATTAAAGCCCAGGCGTTTGTAGTAGCCCTTGACGGGGAAATCGAAAATATCACGGTAATAGTTTCGGTTGATGCGTGGGAGGTTGCGAGCCTCCAACATGCGATTGATAGCATCGACGCAGGCTTGAACGTCGTCCAGCAGCGTGCCGTTCCAATCCCATATAATGTGTGTTGTCATGTTTAGTGTTCTGAAATTAGTTTCGCGCTGTTCTTTATGGCTGTTATGATGCCGGCTGTAGCGTGGAGTGTCGATGCTGGATATCGTGCGGCACTAATGAAAGCGATTTTGCACGCGTCTAAAGGGTAAGAATGGCAACGCATCGAAAACAGCGCAAGGCAGAACGTATTGCGGGATTTGAACTTATCGTATCGCACTACGAGAGCCCCTTGATCCGCTATGCATCGCGCATCGTGTGCAGTGAAAATATTGCGCAGGATATTGTCCAGGATGCCTTCATCAAGCTTTTTCGAAAATGGGAGGATGACCTTGTTCCCGGGCCAAAGATTTCGAGTTGGTTGTATCGGGTGACGCACAATCGCGCTGTGGACTATGTTCGGAAGCAGTCCCGCCGCCATGCCTTGCATGAACGCCATGCCAGCGAGCAGCCAGAATTTATCGGGCCCGATCGTGGAGCGGGTTTTCGGATTGGGGAGGGTGCGGCTGCGGCTGCGGCTGCTCTCAAGACGCTGAATGAACGCGAACAGCAACTTGTCATTCTCAAGGTCTATGAAGAGAAGTCCTATAATGAGATTGGTGAGATCACGGGCCTGACGTCGAGTAATGTCGGTTATATTCTGCATCATGCCATGAAAAAGATGGCGACGGTGCTTAGGGAAGCCAAAGTCCAATGAAAAAGCGTTGCGATAACGATATTAAAGAGCATGAGTCTCGCACGGGTGGCGATGCCGCGGAAGCCCTTCTGAAGTGTGAAGATATTCAGGGTGTGCTGTTTGCCTATATGTCGCGAGAGTTGGGGGATACTCAGTCTGCTGTTGTGCGTGAGCATATTCGCAAGTGTGACGGTTGCCGGGCAGAGGCGGCGGAGATAGAGGCCACACTTGCGTTGTTGCACCAAGATGGCGAGGGGAAGGGGGTGCCGCATGCACGTCTTTCCGATGAGCGGCGTAAACGGATTCTGAGAGCTGTCTTTCATCCCGTCATTGATTGGGTTGATGTGCACCACAGAGCAGTCTCAATTGTTCTGGCAATCATTGTCCTTGTGGTGGCCCTTTTTGTGATGCACGACGTTGAGCTGTTCAGGCCAGCACCCCTTGAAGAGCGGATTCCGATTTGGCGTATGTTTAAGAGTGGTGCGCTTCCTGAACTCGTTGAGCGTGAGCGCAATCGCACGGCAGAGGAGGCACCTCTACAGCCAAAAGTCGAAAGTAAGGTTCCGGAGGCTGTCGGGAATGAGTAAGAATCCGGTTGTTGGCTTAACGATGGGGGATCCTGCCGGCGTGGGTCCCGAGCTGTGCTTGCGTATGCTACGCACCTCCGAGGTGTTGGATTGCTGTCGACCCGTTGTCTTTGGCTCTCACGCCGTGTTGCAACGCGTGGCAGAATCGGCTGGAATTGAAATGGCGTCAGAAGTGCGTCCTCTGGATACGTGGGATGGGAGTGTTCCTGAGGGGCAGGCCCTTGTGCTCGATTGTCCAGGTCTGGACAGTGCGGCGGTTCTTCCAGGGGTTGTGCAGCCGCAGTGTGGAGCGGCAGCTTATACCTACATTGAACAGGCGATCCTCGCCGCCAACGCGGCGCGCATTTGCGCTGTTGTGACGGGCCCATTGCATAAGGAAGCGCTTCAGTTGGCTGGTGTTCCTTTCCCCGGGCACACAGAGATCTTTGCCTCGCATACGGATACGCAAGACTATTGCATGATGCTGACATCGGAAGCGATTAGTGTTTGCCTGGTCAGTACACACATTGCGCTATCTGCTGTGCCGGCATTCCTGACCGAAGATCGCATTGTTAAGGTCATTGCGCTTGCGGATGCGGCCATGAAGCGGCTGGGGCGTGCGGGGGCGAGGCTAACGGTATGCGGACTGAATCCGCATGCGGGAGAACATGGACTCTTTGGGGACGAAGAGGGTCGGTTGATTGAGCCTGCGATTGTGAGTGCGCGCGCTGCGGGGTTCAATGTTGAGGGGCCACTACCGCCCGACACGGCATTTGTTCCTGCGCAGCGCGAAAAGACGGATGCCTATATTGTGATGTATCACGATCAGGGGTTGATTCCCTTCAAGATGCTTGCCTTTGACGTTGGTGTCAACGTGACGCTGGGGCTTCCCATTGTGCGTACCTCCGTTGATCACGGAACGGCATTTGATATTGCCTGGCAGGGCAAAGCCTCTCCGGTGAGCATGGTTGAAGCGGTCAAGGTAGCGGTGCAGTTGGCAGAATCAAGGGTCACCTGAATGGCTCACTTAAGGCTCTGACCCAGCATATCTTTGCCGCGAGCTTTGTTCAGAGCTTTGTATAATTACCCTTTCAGAATCAGAGGTTAAAACGCTGGGCCTGTTGGACCTCTCCCATCTGTTTTTCCGGCAGGTGTGTCTGTTTCCGGTTCCGGCAAGAGACAGTTCTCCGCAATGTCTAGATCCGTGACATCTGCAGCATGAAGGGTCTGTTTCCAGTTCGGACCCGATGTCATCCACCGGACGCGGACTCGATCCAACGTCACTCCGTCAACCCGCTCGAATTGAAATAGCGTACTTGGGTACTCGCTTCGGGATTCAAGTTTGACGGGGTTGGGCACTACTTTAATCTCCATATTCCTCAGCACGATGTTGCGAGCCGCGTTGTTTTTGTTGCCACATATTTGGATTGGAGCAAATGCCTCTGCATACACTCCATCAAGCACGATATCCTCAATTTCGGATGTGGCCTCATCGTGTCCACCTGAGATCTTGAACGGAAATGCGACATTTCGCATGGAAATGTCCCGGAACTTAACATTTCTAATTGTGACCCCTGTTGACTTGCTGGTATACGCTGAATTGAAGTCGATCCCGATGCCCCCGCGAGTGATGATGATATTCGAGAACACCGCGTCGCGGATCTCTCCATTCCCGACCCCGATCCGGAACACGCTGGAAGATGAACCCACCACACAATTAGTGACCACAATATTCTCGCAGATCCGGGTTTTGTCCTTCAGACCACTGGCATTGCCGCGCAACGTGATCGCGTCATCGCCTGAGTCGATGATGCAATCACTGATTGTCACGTTCCGGGAAGAGTCAATGTCTATGCCGTCCGTATTGCAGTGATAGGACCCATTGTTTACCTTAACTCCTCGGATAAAGACATCTGTGCACCCGTGGATGAAACAAGCCCAGCAGGTCGAATTGCGCATGGACAGGTCGCGGATACGGATATCCTGACTTTCGCAAAACACAATCATCTGTCCCGGTCGGCCTTTTTCCTTGTCCCGTGCGGTTGCAATGCCATCCCGCCAGATGAAACCGCGGAGATTATAGGGGACGGGCTCTCCAAAAAAGGCCGCGGCGTTGCCGTCAATAATCCCCGGTCCGGTAATAGCGACATCCTTGACCTCGATGCCCAGGATCAGATGAGCACCGGTCCAGTCCTCGTAAGGATGATTGACTAGAGCGAAGTTTTGCGGATAGGCGTCAAGCCCATTGTAGTCGTCAAGGTCTGGGCTGGCTAGGAGTACTGCCCCTGCTTCCAGGTGCAGCTCAACATGATCCCGCATCCATAGCGTTCCGGTGACAAAGCAGCCCGGCGAGACGACTACCCGTCCGCCGCCCGCTGATGCGCACATCTCAATCGCTTCCTGGATTGCCTGCGTATTGAGGGTTTTGCCGTCGCCTATAGCCCCGAAATCGGTAATGCAATACATCACATTCTCCTAAGCACAATATTTAGAGTTTTATCTTGAATGGTACGAGCATAGCACTGTTGCAGAAGAGATCAAGGGTTAGCGAGTAGCATTCGGGATGACCCTGTCGCCGCTTGGTGCTGTCGCCGTGCTTTAGACGGAAAGCGACGCTTTTTCCTTTTGCTGCGGTACGTGCACCGTATAATGCCCCCCGCATGATTTGATTTTAGGAGCGCATTATGGATACATCCAAATTTTATATCACCACGCCCATTTACTATGTGAATGACAAGCCGCACATTGGTCACGCCTATACGACCATTCTGGCTGATGTTCTGGCGCGGTATCACCGGTTGATTGGCACGCCCACCTTTTTCCTGACTGGAACCGATGAGCATGGGCAGAAGGTTCAGCAGGCTGCGGAAAAACGCGGTGTTGACCCTCAGGTTCACGTGGATGAGACCGTTTTGCGTTTTCAAGAACTGTGGGAACGGCTTGATATCACCAATGATGATTTTATTCGTACTACCGAACCCCGCCATAAGGCTGTTGTGCAGAAGATCCTGCAGGATCTGTATGATCGTGATGAGATTTATCGTGCCGATTACGACGGTTGGTACTGCGTCACCTGCGAACGGTTTTTTACCGAGAAAGATCTTACTGACGGAAAATGCCCTGAGCCGGGATGCGGACGCGCCGTCGAACGCATCACTGAGACAAACTACTTTTTCCGAATGAGCAAGTATCAGCAGTGGCTGATTGATCACATCCAGGAGAATCCAACCTTCATCCAACCGGATTTCCGACGAAATGAAACCTTGGGCTTTCTTAAGAAAGAACTGACCGATCTTTGCATCTCCCGTCCCAAGAGTCGTTTGGCGTGGGGTATCGAGCTGCCCTTTGACTCCAATTTCGTTACCTACGTCTGGTTTGACGCTCTTGTGAACTATATCACGGCGGCGGGGTACTTGTCCGATGATGCTGCCTTTGAGAAGTGGTGGCCTGTGAGTTGTCATTTGATTGGTAAAGACATTTTAACGACGCACACGGTGTATTGGCCGACGATGCTCAAGGCGATGGGTCTGGAAATGCCCGAAACGATTTTTGCGCATGGCTGGTGGTTGGTGGGGCGCGATAAAATGAGTAAGACGGCTGGCAATGTCGTCAACCCCATGGAATTCGCCGAGAAGTATGGCGTGGATGCTTTTCGCTACTTTCTGATGGCTGAGATGTCGCTGGGGCAGGATGCAAGTTTCACCGAAGATGCGTTTGTGCGCCGCTACAATGCGGAGCTTGCGAACGATCTTGGCAATATGCTGAACCGCGTGACGAAGCTGATTGGATCCAATTTTGATGGCTGCATTCCTGAGTGTGGTGCTCTGGGAGAGGAGGAGCAGTCGCTTCGGGATGTTACGCTTAAGGCTGCGAGCGATATGGTGGACTCCGTGAATCGCATGCGGTTGGATTTGGGGCTTGCGGGGCTTTCCGGTGCGGTGCGTGAGGCAAATCGCTTCATTGAAAAGCGGCAACCGTGGGCGCTGGCGAAGCAGGGCGAGGGCGCGCATGCCGAATTGGGTACGGTTTTGTATACGGCTGCTGAAGCTCTCCGTATTATCAGTGGAATGTTCTATCCTACGATGCCCGGAAAGATGTCTGAACTGCGACAGGTGCTCGGATGCAGCGCTGGAGATCCTGAATTTGCAAGTTTGAGCCAATGGGGCGGATTGAAGTCGGGTGTGCCTATCGGCGAGATGCGCTGTCTCTTTCCGCGGATTGAGACCAAGAAGGTGCAGGCCAAAGGCCAGAAGTCGGCAACTCCTGGCGTGGCTTGCATCGAGTTCACGGACTTTACGAAGGTTGAGCTGCGGAGTGTGACGATTCTGGAGGCCGAAAAGGTTGAAGGTGCAGATAAGCTCCTGAAGCTTAGTGTCGAGGTGGGATCTGAGGCCCGGCAAGTTGTTGCAGGGATTGCGGCGTATTATACCCCTGAGTCGCTGATTGGAAAGACGGCTATCCTTGTTGCCAACCTGAAACCAGCCAAAATTCGTGGTGTTGAGTCCAACGGCATGCTCTTGGCAGCCTCGCATAAGAAACAGCTACGCCTTGTGACCCTTGATGGCGAACTTCCCAGTGGTGCGAAAGTTGGGTGATGTTGTGTTTTTGTTATCCCCGTTTGATCTTTTGCGGGGTGGGGCACCCCGCCTTCATTTTTGCACACCTGTTCTCACGCTTTATCGATAAGCTCTTTAGCCACCAGGGATTAAGGAGTTCGATTAAGTGTATCAGACGAAGAGTTGCGATTACGGTATGCGATTAAGAGTTTTCTTGTCCATTTCGACTGTTCTTCCGCCAACAGTAGATCGACTCTCCAGAGCTGATCATTCGCATGGTGACAGCTCTGGAGAGCCACGTCTACTTTGGGCTGCCACATAAAGTTTCCACCTTGTATTATCCGGCGGAGGAACGACGCAGGGGGTGGGGCTGACCTAGAGAGAGATTAGGGTAAAGATTAAGGGATAGATCCAGACCCCCTCGTCTCTACCTTAATCTCTACCTTAAGCTTTACCTTTGTCTGCTTGGTAAACTGCTCTTTTTAGGTTGAACCCACCCGGTGGGGCGTGGTGGGGAATCTACCAGTGCCATATTCTGCTGGAAAATTTTCGTTTTCCGGTCTTCCTTACCCCCCCTGTTTCTTCATTTCCCTAAGAAACCTGCTGTGTTGATCAAAAAAACATGAATTTTTTTTGAAATTTCCCTTGACCGTTGGTGGGGCGAAGTGTCAAATGGTGTCACGTTAAGTCAGTATGTGGGGTGAATTGTGGAGCAGGACAGTCAGATTTTGGCAGGAGCGATCAGCGGCATCGGCATGTTTGTCGGTGATTTTCTGCATTCGCTGGATCCCAAAAAGCGACTAACCATCCCTGCTGTGTGGCGCTCTCAAGTGGGACAGCCGGAGAGTCTCTTTGTCCTTCCAGACTTCCATGAGAAGTGTCTCAACGTATTTCCTGCATCGGAGATGGCCCGCAAGCTCGACAAGATTCGGCGTCATTCTATGGCCGATCGCAAGGCAATGGAGTTTGCCCGCACGTTAGGGTCGTCTGCAGATCTCGTCTCTTGGGATTCGCAGGGGCGCATTCGGATTAAGGACAAGTTGCTGAAGTTTGCGGGAATTTCTGATCACGTGCAGATGATGGGAGCGCTGGATAAGTTTCAGCTCTGGAATCCAGATCTGCGCGAGGAGTCTGGCGAGGTCGATCAGGCGAAGCTCGTTGAAGCGGGGCTCTATGTGGACTTCTAGTGCGAAAGGCACGCGATGCATCAGTCGGTATTGCTAGATGAAGTCTTAACGCTTCTTGATGTTCGTGAGGGTGGCGTTTACATCGACGGCACCATGGGGTCTGGGGGGCATGCTGAGGGAATTTTGGAGCGAATCGGGGACAGTGGAATGTTGCTCGCAATTGATAGGGATCAAGAAGCGCTTGAACGAACAGGGCGGCGTTTGAGTCGGTTTGGCGACCGCTGCATTCGGGTGCATGGGAACTATGGCGATATTGGCACCCTTGCGGCAGAGGCTGGTGTGACGCAAGTCGATGGCGTCCTTTTGGATTTGGGTGTGTCATCGGATCAGATTGATACCGCTTCGCGCGGATTCAGCTTCATGCACGATGGTCCGTTGGATATGCGTATGGATCAGAGCGCACCACGGACAGCGGCGGATGTTGTGAACACGACATCGGAACAGGACTTGGTCTCGCTGCTGCGAACGTTTGGCGAGGAGCGCTCTGCCAGGCGCGTTGCGGCAACCCTTGTGCAGCGTCGTAAAGAGAAGCCCTTTGAGACCACGGGGGATTTGGCTGAAGTGATTTCGGATGCCAAAGGAGGACGCCGGGGGCATACCCATCCGGCAACTCAGTCCTTTCAGGCCATTCGCATGGTGGTCAATGGAGAGATTGAGGGTATTGAGGCGGGTTTGAACGGTGGTGTTGAGGTGCTGAAGGAGGGCGGTCGAATGGCTGTCATCACCTTTCATAGTCTTGAAGACCGCCCTGTTAAACATTTTTTTGCTGCACATGAAGGACGCTGGGCGTCGCTGGCAGCAGGTGGAGAGCGGTGGGAGGGTGAGCTTCCCCCGATGAAACGAATTACACGAAAACCGGTGCAGCCGACAGATGCGGAGGTTCGATCAAACCCGAGGGCGCGATCGTCAAAACTCCGTGTGGCAGAACGTTTGACTGCACCGTTTAAGAAGGGACGATAGACACATGGCACAGAGAAAGAAACGACGCAATCGAAAGCGGCGGGTAGATGGTTTTATCTTTCCGGGACCCTTTGCCGGGATCCTGGTGTTTGTGTCCATTTCAGCACTGACGTACCTATGGCAGTGTTCGCGCTGTGAGGCGTTGGGGCGTGAAATCAAGACGCTTGAGAAACAGCAAGTCGAGCTTACAAAGAAGTACTTGAACGAAGAGTACAAGTGGATGCGGTTGAAGTCTCCCAAGAGTATTGAGGAGTCGCTTGCGCGTTGCGGAATTTCCATGACGTGGCCTCGCCGCGATCAGGTGACGTGGTTGGCCGATGCTCGTATACGCGACGATCAGGGAGCTCAAAGCCCCAGCGACGGGGCCATGCGCCTTGCCGCTGTGAGGAGAATGCCGAGGCATGAATAACCGTCAAATGGCGTTGCGCTTTGTGCTCACTGCCATCTTTTTTATGCTGATTATGGTTGGGCTGGGCAGTCGCCTGGCCTTTTTGCATCTTGGGCCACATGGTGACTTTCGAGACAACATTAAACAGCATCGTCAATTTGAGAAAGCGATTGCCGTTCGCAGGGGCAATATCTGTGATCGTGGGGGGCTCCACAACATTCTAGCACTTGACCTTGCGGTGAAGGATGTCTGCGCGGAACCCAAGATGATCGTTGCGATGAATGCGGTTCTTGATGTTGCTTCAAAGCTGGCGGAGTATCTCGACCTTCCTGTGGACGAAGTTGCTGTGAAGTTGAACCGTCCCAAGCGTCTCTATTCACGAATCAAGCGCTTTGTGCCCGCTGATTTGGCAGCACAGATCCAGGCCGAAAAGCTTCCTGGTGTTTTCTTGCGTGACGCCAATGTTCGTTACTATCCGCAGCGCTCATTCATGTGTCATGTATTGGGTTTTGTGAATTATGAGGGGACTGGTAGCGCAGGCGTCGAGCAGCGGATGCATAGTTATCTCAAAGGCAGCCCCGGTATGCTTGAGAGCGAGGTCGATGCGTTACGTCATGAGCTTTATCTACAGAGAGGACGTTATATTCCCGGTATGGAGGGAAGCGATGTTCAGCTTACGCTGGATCAGAACGTTCAGCATATTGTCGAGAAGGTGTTGGATAGTACTTTGGAGGAGTATCCCAAGGCCAAAGGGGCGTGGTGCATTATCCAGCGTGTCCGCACGGGTGAGATTCTGGCGATGGCATCCCGACCAGACTATGATCTGAATGATTTTGGAACGACCAGTAATGATGCGAAGCTGAACCGTGCAATTGGCTCTGTTTATGAGCCGGGATCGACGATGAAAGCCGTTTGCTTTGCGGCGGTATTAAACGAAGGCCTCGTGACTCCGGATACCGTGCTGAGTTGTGAGAATGGAATCTGGTATTACAAAGGTCGGCCCCTGCGCGATTCCCATCCTCATGGCGATCTGACGGTTGCTGACGGACTGAAGAAATCCAGCAATATTCTGACGGCAAAACTATCGCTGATGCTGGGGAATGAACGGTTGCATAAGTATATGTCGGACTTTGGCGTTGGAAAGCGACTTGGTATTGATCTTCCCGGCGAAGAGGGAGGGATCTTTCACCCCCTATCAAAATGGTCTGGAATCAGTCCCACGCGTATTCCCATTGGTCAGGGGGTTGCCGTTACCGCACTTCAGATGGTGGGTGTTTATGCGACGATTGCAAATGATGGTTATTTGATGCGTCCGCATGTGGTTCAGCGCGTTACGGCATCTGATGGTACCGTTGTGTACAACGCAGAGCCTCAAGTGTTAGCGCGCGTAATTCGGCCCGAGACGGCGGCGACCATGCGTCGGCTTTTGGTTCGTGTCACGGAGGATGGGGGTACAGGTCGTCGGGGGCGTGTTGATGGTTATCAAGTCGCAGGAAAAACGGGAACGGCACAGAAAGCGATTCCTGGAGGCTATTCAGACACGGACTATGTCGCTTCTTTTGTCGGATTTCTCCCCGCGGATAGTCCTGAGCTAGCCATTATTGTTGTTGTTGACGAACCTCAAAAATTTCATGGCGGCGGAAAAGTGGCCGCACCCGCATTCAGCAAAATTGCGACTGAGGTTGCATGCTGCCTTGGTCTACAACCTCCAAGTGCTGAAGTTATCAGGTCCAATTCATGGGTAGCGGATACGGAACCCGATTCTAGATTCTGAGGAAATATGCATCTGTCAGAGATTATGCGAGAGTTGTCTGTGGAAACACAGTCTCAGGGTTCCGTCCCTGAGATTGTGGGGGTAACCAGTAATTCACGTCAGGTGCGACAAGGGTTCCTGTTTGTGGCAATTCCGGGCACAACCGCCAATGGTTGGGATTATGTTGAGGATGCGATCAAGCGAGGCGCCGTCGCAATTGTTTCCGAGCATCCCTTGCAAAAAATGGACTGTGCTTGTCAGGTTACGGTGGACGATGCGCATGTTGCATTTGCTGAGATTGCGGCCGCATTCAATGGCCACCCTTCTCGAAAGCTCAAGGTGATGGGCATTACCGGCACGAATGGGAAGACAACAACTGCCTATATGACGCGCAGTGTTTTGCGAGCTGCCGGAATGGAGCCAGGGTTGTTGGGTACAGTTGCCTATGAGATTGGAGAGCGCACCATCGCCGCGAGTCGTACAACGCCGGATGCTGCCACCACCCAAGATTTTCTAAAGCAAATGGTTGATGTTGGCTGTCGTGCTGCCGTCATGGAGGTTTCGTCCCATGCGCTTATCCAGAAACGCACCGTGGGAATTGATTTCGATGTTGGTATTTTCACGAACTTAACCCGTGATCATCTGGATTATCACAAGACCATGGATGCCTACTTTGAGGCGAAGGCATTGCTCTTTAAAGCACTGGTTCCCCGTGCTACGGCTGTCATCAATATTGATGATACCTGGGGTGTACGACTCCAGTCTGAAGGCGTGCCCTGCAGCGTGCTCACCTACGGCGTCGAGAATGTGGGTGCTGACGTTTCAGCAGAAGCCATTCATGTTGACATCAAAGGCTGTCGCTTTTTGACAAAAACGCCATGGGGCGACCATGCCGTGAAGTTGAAACTACTCGGTCGCCATAATGTCAGCAATGCGTTGGCCTGCATTGCGGCGTGTGGATCTCTAGGTGTGTCCCTTGATATTATTACGAGCGCCTTATCCAAACTTGAAACCGTTCGAGGTCGACTTGAGCTGGTGCGCGGAAGGCACCCCTTTTCAGTATTTATTGACTATGCACATACGGATGACGCGCTTGAGCATGCGCTCATGACGGTTCGCGAGCTCACCACAGAGCGGGTCATTCTTGTATTTGGTTGTGGCGGAGATCGTGACAAGACGAAACGTCCCGTAATGGGTGAGGTGGCTGCGCGTCTTGCCGATGTGGTTGTGGTGACGTCGGACAACCCACGGAACGAGGAGCCGCTTGCAATCATGGAATCCATCCAGACGGGTATTGGAAAAGACTCGCCTGCAAAAGTTTTAGCGATCGAGGATCGCGCGGAAGCAATTCGACTGGCGATCAATATGGCCGAGGCGGAGGATGTGGTTTTGATTGCCGGAAAAGGTCATGAAACGTATCAGGAGAGCGGCTCTCGTACGATTGCATTTGATGACAATGAGGTCGCGCAGGATGCCCTGAAAGCAAAGGGAAAGACGGTAGTTGCGGAATCCGGGAAGGATGTCGTGTGATGCCACTCTTCGATCCAAAGCATTTGGCCGTTTGGAGTGGAGGACAGTGGGAGCCCTGCCGGCCCGCAAAAGTGACCGGCATATCAAACAACACCCGCACCTTGGCGCCTGCGGATCTCTATGTCTCCATTCGTGGTGAACACTTTGATGGCCATACCTTTGTTGGTGATGCATTTGATAAGGGCGCTGCGGGGGCCATGGTGGATCAGGATTCTGAGCTGCAGGGGTCTGAAGCAAGACCGTTATTACGTGTGGCGGACACAACGGTTGCGTTGGGCCAATTGGCTAATGCGTATCGCAACCATGTTGATCCTACAATTGTGGGAGTCACGGGGAGCGTGGGCAAAACAACGGTCAAAGAGATGACAGCGACGATCCTGTCCGAAGCCATGCCTACGGCCCGAACGTTTGGTAATTGGAACAACGCCATAGGACTCCCGCTCAGTCTATTGTCGATGGATGCCAATACGCGCGCAGGTGTCTTTGAGGTAGGTATGAATCATCCTGGAGAGATACAGCATCTATGCGAGGTGCTGTGTCCGCAGTGGGGCGTTGTCACGAGTATAGGCCCCGTCCATATCGAATTCTTTGATTCTGTGGAATCTATTGCGAATGAGAAGGGTGCGCTTCTTGCGGCATTGCCGGATGATGGACATGCGGTGCTTTGCTCGGATGATCCCTGTTTCTCCATTCTACAGAAGCACGTGAGCTGTAAGCTTCACACCGTATCGCTCTCTGGATTTGCAGATTATGTTGTCGACTATGAGTCGGAATCAGGCCTTCTGAGCGTTCACGAGACCGTGAGTGGTGAATCGCTCCCCCCCGTCGCGTGGCAATGGCCCGGATCGTACAATGCACTCAACGCTGCCTTTGCTGTTGCTGTGGCACGCGGGTTGGGTTTGGGGTGGGATGTTGTGGCACGTGGATTGATGCGCTACCAGCCGCTCTCCATGCGGTGGGAGCGCTCCGACGTCAATGGCGTACAGTTTATCAATGATGCCTACAACGCAAACCCGTTGAGCATGCGTGCGGCGGTGAAGGCGTTTGAAGAGATTAAGGTTACAGGCAAAAAGTGGCTGGTGTTGGGCGATATGCTGGAGCTGGGTGCTCATGCGGAACCCGAGCACATCGCATTTGGGGAATCTCTTGCTTTGGGACCGTGGGGGGGGCTTCTCGTCGTAGGTGCACTTGGTGCATACATTGCTCAAGGAGCCCGGAGCAAGGGCTTTGCCGATTCCCGGGTGTGGAGTTGCTCTGACAATGCTGAAGTGATCTCCATATTGAAGCATGAGATGTGCTCTGGCGATGCTGTGTTTTTGAAAGCGTCACGTGGTGTGGCGTTGGAGGAGGTTGTTAACGGGATTAAGGGACTCAAAAAGGAGGCGTTATGATTAATGCATCAGTTCAATGTCGTCCACCAACGCGTCGCTTGATAAGTGCATTGCGCCGTAAGACAATGGGCAGTGAGCCGCGAATGAGCGTTGTGACAAGAGGCAAACAATCTGCATCGCCCGTAATGCGAAATACGCGTCCTAATGGAGACCCTCCCTCGGTTACGTTGTGGGGCGAAGAATAAGAGTGGGGTTATGTAATGTTGTTTTTCTTGTCGCTGTTTGAAGATGTGTTTTCCCCATTACGGGTATTTCAGTATATCACGGTTCGCACGGTTGCGGGTGCGGGTACGGCATTTTTGATCTGTGTATGGCTGGGGCCATGGATGATCAATCTTCTTCGTCAATTTCGGATTGGTCAGTACGTTCGCACAGAGGATGCCCCTGCGCATGGGCACAAACAGGGCACCCCGACAATGGGAGGCCTTCTCATCATTGCCGCAATGGTCATCTCCTGCCTGTTGTGGGCAATCCCCACTAATTTCTTCGTACACCTTTCGCTTGCCACATTGTGCTACATGGGTGCCGTTGGATTTTGGGATGACTATGCCAAGCTGCGCCAGAAGAGTGCAAAGGGAATGAGTGGAAAAGGGAAGCTATTGCTCCAGTCTCTCTGGGCGGCTGTTGTTTTGTTTGCGCTGCTTTCTCACCCCGAAACTTCAGCACATGCCCGGAGTTTTATGGTTCCCTTTCTCAAAGCACCCCTGGTTGCTGATATGGGACTCTTGTTTGCTCTTTTGTTTGTTGCGACTGTGATGGTTGGATCAACCAACGCGGTAAACCTGACGGATGGGCTAGATGGCCTTGCAATTGGCTGCACCAGCTCAGTGGCTCTGTCTTATCTGGTGATGGCTTATGCAACCGGACATGTTCATTTTGCTGAGTACCTCTATATTCCCTATATCAAAGGAGCTGGTGAGTTGACGGTGTTCTGCGGATGTCTGGCTGGTGCGAGTTTGGGTTTTCTCTGGTACAACTGTCATCCTGCACAGGTGTTCATGGGTGACACAGGCAGTCTTGCGATAGGCGGTGCGATTGCCATGGTGGCTATCCTGATCAAACAGGAAGTCCTGCTTGTGGTTGTGGGAGGCGTTTTCGTTATGGAGGCGGTAAGCGTGATCCTACAGGTGGCATCATTTAAGTTGCGCGGGGGTAAACGCATTTTTTTAATGGCTCCCATTCATCATCATTTTGAGAAGTTAGACTGGAGTGAGACCCAAGTGACAATTCGATTTTGGATCATGTCCATTATTTTTGCGTTGTTGGGGCTTTTGACATTAAAGCTTCGCTAGAAGCCTGTCGGACTTCGAACGATATATAGAACCGGTATATCAGGAATCATGATGATAGCAGAAAATGCGATTGTATTGGGGTTAGGGGTGAGCGGAGAGGCTGCCGCGCGGCTCTTGGTCCGTCAGGGTGCAACCGTTACGGTTGTTGATCGTGCTGCAGCTGGGTCTTTGATTGCCGGAGAAATTGAATCTCTACTGGCGTTGGGAGTTCGGGTGTTGATGGGTGTTACCTCTCTCCCTGTGGATGCTTTCGACCTGTGTGTTGTGAGTCCGGGCATTGATCAGGCATCGGCGTGGGTTCGTGAGATGGAACGCCGAGATGTTGAGGTGATATCGGAGTTAGAGCTTGGGTTTAGGTACTGTGTGTGTCCGATTATTGCGGTGACGGGCACAAATGGCAAAAGCACCTTAGTTAAACTACTGTCGGATGTGCTTAGGTTGGGAGGCATTCGCACCGAAATTGCGGGCAATTATGGCACCCCTCTCTCCTCTGTTGTTGAGCAGGGGGCTGCATGGGATTGGATTGTGGTTGAAGTTAGCTCATTTCAGCTGGAACGCGTGTCGATGTTTCACCCTCGTGTGGGGGTCCTGTTAAATATCCAGCCAGACCACTTGAATCGGCATGGAGATATGCAGACCTACCGTACCCTAAAGAGTCGGCTGTTCAATTGTATGGGGGAGCATGATGTTGCTGTGGTTCATGATATCGAGCTGTCGGGCGTGAAGTCGCTTGTGACGGGGGCGCCTCAGTGGGTAAGTTTTGGACTCTCTGCAGAAGCCAACGTGACCTACGATGCCACCGAAGGCGTAGTGTGTCGTGATGATACAGGGAAAAGGGTGGCAATAAGGGTTGCGGGAACAGCGTTCGACAACCCCGTTTTGGGTTTGGCTGTCGCTGCAGCAGTGGCGACTGTGCGGTCCTGTGGTATAAATCCCGATCTGATTTCTGAATATCTACAAAAATTTACGCCATTATCGCATAGGATAGAAGCGGTGAGGATTGTGGATGATATTTCCTTTGTGGATGACTCAAAAGCGACCAATCTTGCAGCATTACGAGCTGGAATTGAAATTATAAAGGGGCCTGTCCGCTTGATTGCCGGAGGGCAGCTGAAGGAAAAAGACTTAGAGTTTGTCAAAGAAGTATTGGCAAGGAATGTGGCGTGTGTCTATGTTATAGGAGAAGCGAGCGAATTGCTCATACGAGCATGGCAGGATACCGTGCCATGTCTGGCGTGTGGGGAGTTGGCTGTTGCTGTCAGATTGGCGTTCAAAAATGCTGTGCCTGGTGATACGGTGCTCTTGTCTCCAGGGTGTGCGAGTTTCGACCAGTTTAGGTCATATCGGGATAGAGGCGAACAATTCAAACGTATTGTAGAGGAAATTAAAGAGGAGAGAAAACATGAAAACATCGTTGATGGTTAGTGCTGTTGTTGGGGCTCACGTTGCCGTGGGATGCGCATTTTTGATTCAAGGGTGTGGGACAACGCGAGGTCCTGTGTCGATGCCGACCGAGACTCCCATGCCGCCATCCGTCATTACAGAGTCCATGGAACCTGAAGTTGTCATGCCGCCACCCGCTGAAGCGGTCGTGGTTCCCGAAGCAAAGGCCTGGCCTGTAGATGCGACAACAACATATGTTGTCGGTAAGGGAGATACACTTTCAGGCATTGCACATCGCTATGGTATCAGCGTGGCTGAAGTCATGACCATCAACCACATTGCTGATCCCAACAAGATTCGACTTGGGCAGAAACTGCTGTTGCCGGGAAATGTGAATTTGGACAACCCGGTTAAAACCGTTAAACCTGCCTCGTCTCGCGCTGCTGCCAAACTGCCTGCTGGCAGTAATGCTTATGTTGTGCAGGCCGGAGACTGTCTTTCCGTTATTGCGGCTAAAGCTGGGGTAACAACAACGGCGCTGAAAGAGGCAAACGGGCTTAACAACAATAAAATCTATGTAGGGGAGACGCTTACCATTCCTGGTGGGAAGCCCATTCCTGCAACACAGCTTACGCGCCCGGCATTCACATCTCGCGCTCCCGTGCCGGTCAGTTCGCTGCCATCTGTTTCTCTCGACGCGGGCGCTGATGATCTTGCAATGATTGATTTAGCTCCTGAATTGCCTGTGTCTTCTGCTTCAGCCACGATGTATACAGTTCAGGCTGGTGACGACATTCTAACCGTTGCTTCGGAACTCAATGTGAGCATTGCCGATCTTCGCAGCGTTAACCGGCTTTCCTCTGATCGGCTTGTGCCGGGACAAAAACTTATCATTCCGACTCTGGACTAATGGGAGTAAAGCTGAAAGGTGAAAGCTGAAATTTGAAAGCTCAACCTTAAAAAGGGAGTAAACAGACAGAGAGTTTCTCTTTATTTCCGTGCTCCTGCGGTAGGGTGGGCTCAATGTAGTTTCCCCCTTTTCAGCCCTTTAACCCCTAACCTGTAAATTCCACTATGCGTCGTGCGGCTTCGTTGATGATCGCGATTGTCCTTGTGCTCATTGCACTGGGCATCGTGATGCTATACAGCACCAGTAGTGCTCGTATGGCGGATCCTCATTTTTATCTCCGTCGACAACTCCTTTGGCTGTTCCTGTCCATTATTGCCGGCACGCTGGTTTCAAAGCTTGACTATCACCACTTGCGGCGGCTTGCAGTTCCTCTGCTGCTGGTGACACTTGTTTTGCTGGTTCTCGTATTTGTGCCGGGAATTGGCGGCAAGGTTAAGGGGAGCTTTCGCTGGCTGAGATTTGGACCTATACGTTTTCAACCCTCTGAGCTCGCGAAGCTGGCATCAATTGTTGGGTTGGCGACATGGATGTCTCGCTATGGTCGTCGGGCCCAAGAGTTTCGGATGGGCTTGCTTTACCCCTTTCTGGGGTTGAGTTGCATCATCGGTCTTGTATTCCTGGAACCTGACTTTGGAACGACGTTCGTTACTACAGCTGTTGGTATGTTGATCATGTTTGTGGGGGGGACCAAACTGACGCACCTCTTGGTGACGGGGGTTGCAGGACTATCCGCATTCGCGGTTGCTATTATGCAGAGTACAGAACGGCTGGAGCGTATTCTGGCTTTTCTGTGGCCTGATAAATATCCGGATCAGGCCTATCATCTTGCCCAATCCAAGATTGCATTTATTATGGGTGGCCCCTTTGGGGTTGGCTTGGGAAATAGTATGCAAAAGCGGTTCTATCTGCCGGAGGCACACACGGATTTCATTCTTTCCATTATTGCAGAAGAACTGGGTTTTGTCGCAACGCTGTTGGTGATTCTGCTCTTTGTCGGTTTCTTTATATGTGGATTGACGATCAGTTCAAGGGCCTCGGAGCCCTTTGGTCGTCTGCTGGGTTTTGGTATCACTATGATGATTGGCTTACAAGCATCCATCAACGTTGGTGTGGTTACCGGGTGTTTGCCAACAAAGGGATTGCCGCTGCCTTTTATCAGTTATGGAGGGTCTAGCTTGATGATGTCCATCGTCATGTGTTCCGTGCTTCTTAGTATTGCACAGCACACGGAAGAGGATGACGGAAAGACGACGCGGTCGATCAAAGACAGGGCACATCGGTTTTAGTTCGTTTTTACGGCTGCCCAAGTGCCGTTGACTGAGTCCGAGTTAGTGAATGTCCCCGTCATGACATTGGTTGTTGAGCTTCCGGATAATGTCGCCGTACTGCTGTCGGCGTAGACAAGCCCCAGTGAGATTGTTGCTGAGCTAATGCTTCCGGTTATCGTTCCCCCTCCGGTTCCTGCCCCCGTAATGGTTCCGTTGCTTGACTGCACCAGAGCCCATGTCGATTGCGTGTTGGCCGTATCCGAATATGACCATGCACCGCTTACATCAATGCTTGATGTGCTGCTGCTATCGTCATCATCGTCATCCGATTCACAGCCGACGATGGCGAGTCCTATGAGAAGTGAACATAGAGATGCCAAACCCAGTCGTAAGTGCGATTTGAAATGATTCATTACGTTTGTGACCCTCCTGTGGTTGGCGCTTTCATAGAGCCGCTGGCGGTCGTCGAATTACAGAATGCAATTTGACTACGCCTCTTGATCTAAATTCTGACAGCGATTCTATTTAGGTGCAAGTAGAATTTAACGGCATGTTACCCAAATCGAGATTCCTCGACTTCGCTCGGAATGACAGTCTGGAGGCATCTGAATTCCTTAAGAAGAAGTCATGCTGAGCTTGTCGAAGCATCTCGCCGTAGGCGCTCTAGCGATTTAGACAACGCGCCGTAGAGGAGAGCCCCGAGTTCTGCCATGGATCGAACGGTAAAGTCGGCATGGACCCCGAAGTCCTTGCAACCGGGGTTCATATAGAAACAGGTTGCGGTACCTGCCGCTATGCCGCAGTGGATATCGTGAATGTAGTCACCAATCATGAGCGTGTCTTCTGCTGCGATCTCCCATGCCGTCAGCATGTGAATGATGGGAGCAGGGTGGGGTTTTATGTGAGGAAATTCGCGTGTGATGATGGAATCGAACACGAGATCAAATTTCTGACATAGTCTATCGACGCTACGTCTGACATTGCGGGTGATTAAGCCTATCCGTATGTCGTCCTTTCGGCAGCGCTCCAAGAGTTCCTTTGTGCCCTCTTGGAGTTGTTGTTCTGCTTCTGCTTTGCGTTCGTGTCTTTCGATAACACGCCACGCTGCGTCGCGCTCCTTTTTAGGCAGATCTTCGATCTCTTTTGCTACATCACCGGGGCCTAACCCGATTTCCTGCCGGATGCGCTGGAAATCAATGACGGGGGTTGTGATTGTGCCATCCATATCAAAAATAAGGGCGCGGTAACGTGGTGTATTCATAGATCTGTTCATACGATATCTTTGACGGTGTGGAAATCGAAATATTTGTATCTTGCGATTCTTGCATGACTGGTGTGCTCTGTGATAAAAGATGCAGTGCACATGAGCAGTTGGGAAAGCCTTACGGAGACTTGATGACCGGAACCTTTATTCACGATGACTTTATTTTAGAAACCCCACAGGCTGTCCGGCTTTTTCATGATTATGCCAAGGATATGCCGATTGTGGACTATCACTGCCATTTATCCCCTCAGGAAGTGGCTGAGGATAAGCGGTGGGAGAATCTGGCGCAGGTCTGGCTTAGCGGCGATCACTACAAGTGGCGTACGATGCGGTCGAATGGCGTTGATGAGCGATTTTGCACGGGGGATGCAAGCGATCGCGAGAAGTTTGACAAGTTTGCAGAAACGATGCCGTATCTGCTTCGAAATCCGATGTACCACTGGTGCCACTTGGAGCTGGCACGCTACTTTGATATTGATGATCTCATGTTGTCTCCCAAGACGGCAGATGCCGTTTGGAATCGTAGTGTTGAACGGCTAAAAGAGCCAACGATGTCGGCACGTGGGTTGATGCAGCAGAGCAACGTGTTGCTTGTTTGCACGACCGACGACCCCACCGATACGTTGGAGCACCACCGTGCGGTTGCGGAGGATGCCTCATTTTCTCCGCAGATGTTGCCGGCATGGCGTCCGGATAAGGTGTTGGCTATTGATAAGGGCTATCTTTGGAATAGCTGGATTGAGAAACTTGAAGAAACCACGAACACTGCTGTTGAGTCTGTGGATGCACTGTTGTCTGCGATTCAGAAACGTCACGACTATTTTGCGTCGATGGGGTGTCGGTTATCGGACTATGGCCTCGATACGGTTTACGCAGAACCGTACACCGATGCTGAGATCGAAGCGGCATTTCAACGGGGGCGCAGCATGCAACCGGTGCCGACGGAGGAGGTTCGTAAATTCCGATCGGCGATGCTGTATGAATGCGCGCGTATGGATGCGAAGTCGGATTGGACGATGCAGATTCATTATGGCGCGCTACGCAACAATAACTCACGAATGGGCGACCGATTGGGTCCCGATACCGGGTTTGACAGCATTGGCGATTGGCCGATCGCCGAAGCCCTTTCACGCTTTTTGGATCGCTTGGACCGCGATGAAATGCTTCCCCGCACGATTCTCTATACACTCAATCCACGAGATAACGAGGTGCTTGGAACCATGTTGGGAAATTTTCAGGATGGTCGGACACCGGGCAAGATTCAATTTGGTAGTGGTTGGTGGTTTAATGATCAGATGGACGGCATGAACCGACATATTGAAGCGTTATCCCAGTTGGGCTTGTTGAGTCGCTTCGTGGGGATGCTAACGGACAGTCGATCGTTCCTTTCGTATACGCGGCATGAGTATTTTCGCCGGATTCTTTGCAATATTCTTGGCACTGATATGGCGAGGGGATTGATCCCGGATGATTTTGAGCTTGTTGGGGAAATGGTGAAAGCGATCAGCTACAATAATGCGGCGCAGTATTTTGGATTTAAGTTAGACGTGATAGCGTGAGTGGAAACAAACAGGAGGCATGATATGAAGCAGTGGATGATTGTTGTTGTAGCGGTGGCTTTGGGCTTTGCGATGTTGACGGGTTGTAAGCGTAAGGCGTGCGAGCCTGAGCTTTCTTCTGAAGAGCAGCTGCAAAATGAGATTTCTGATGTGAAACTCAAAAGCGGACACCAAGCCGCAATTTTGCACATAAAATCCCTTCTGGCTGATGCCGAACAGGTTGAGAATAAGGCAAGCTTAGTCGCATGGCTGTTTGATGAGTATTTGGCAGAGGATTTGATTGATGTCGTTCAGGACGCCTATCTTTCACTCGCGGCGGATGATGATGAGATTGCCCGTTTGGGTTTCTCAAAACTGATGCAAGCCAGTATGTCCACCAATGCAGCTGTGACTGTGGCATGGTACGAGAAAATTCTTGCAGCGCCTGTGCCTTCTAAAATAAAAGCGTATATCTGGCGGATTCGGGGAAAGACATATGCAGATGCCGGAACGATTGCACCTGTTGTCGATCGACTTAATGAAATCTTTGAACTGTCGCCTGAGCTTAATCTTTCCGTTGTTACGTCAATCACCCAGGCGGGGCTGGCGATTAACGATTATGCAGGGTTGGACGCTTTACTTAAAGCGTTGCGGAGTCGTGGTGACGCTCGTGCTGATTTGACCTCGCTTTTGCTTAGTGTTGAAGTCGATATGTTACTCCAGCAAAAAAACCTGAAGGAAGCCGCGTCGTTCTTGATTGATAATGCTGTAGCGTTGGGCGATTCCGCTTTGAGCGTGCGTGCCGTGAAAGTGGTGGTTGCGGCGGTAAAGGGCGATGCGCAGGACGTTGCGGTTCGCATGGTGGCTGCAGCATATGCGGGGGGTGATGAACGTCCTCGCACACGAGACAGGGTTGCAACGCGATGGATTCGCATTGCGGAAGCAGCAGGTCAACGCGACGCTTTTCTTATGCGAGTCAACGAGGCCCTGGATGCGGGTATCCCCGCTTCGGATTTGCACGCTGAATTTAATCATGGTTTTCATATGATCATGATGTCGAAAGACAGCGAACTTCAAAAACGGTGCTTGGGGGTGCTTGATCGTTTTATGGCTGCGAAGGATTTACGCGAAGGACAACTCGGGGCGCTGGCTCTCCTACAGTTGGATGGGGCCTTTTATTGCAAGGACTTCAAACGTGCTTGTGAGGTGATTGAGGCTGGGGTTCCGGGGTATGACGAGAAATGGCACGAGGAGATACTCGATAAGGTGAAGGCTCATTTGGCTCTTCAAGAGGGCCGCAAAGATGATGCAATTACGCTTTTTAGAAAGCATATGGCTCGGGTGGAAGTCTGGGACACTTCGGTTATCAATCCGGAGAATGGTGCAAAGATGACGAAAGAGGCCGTTCTGGGATTTAATGAGAAGCGTATAGGTGATATTTACGCGGGGATGGAGGGGCGTTCAAAGGATGCGAGTGCTGCGTATGCACGTGCCCGTGATTGGTATCAAACGGCATTGGCCAATCTTAAACCTGATAGCATTGAGTACGAATCTGCTGCCTCCGAATTGGCTGAAGTGCCTGGAGAGTGACGCCTGTTGCCTTATTCCCACTCAATCGTCGATGGTGGTTTTGAGCTGATGTCGTAGACGACACGGTTGACGCCTTTAACCTCGTTGATGATGCGGTTCGAGATGCTGTCCATGACATCGTAGGGAAGCTTGTACCAGTCAGCTGTCATGCCGTCACGGCTTTCTACAGCCCGAACGGCTATGACGTTTTCGTAGGTTCGATTATCCCCCATGACACCCACAGACTGAATCGGAAGCAGTACGGCAAAGTATTGCCACACATCCAAATGGTTTTCCATTTTCAGGATTTCTTCGCGCACACGCAAGTCTGCCTGGCAAAGGACCTCGATTTGATCACGTGTGATCTCGCCAATAATACGAACCGCGAGTCCGGGGCCGGGGAAGGGCTGGCGATCGACGACATAGCTAGGAAGTCCCAGTTCGCGTCCCACCTCTCTGACCTCATCTTTGAAAAGCTCACGGAGGGGCTCAATTAGATCAAATTGAAGATCATCAGGGAGGCCACCCACATTGTGGTGAGACTTAATCGTGGCCGATGGCCCGCCAATAGGGGATACAGATTCAATGACGTCGGGGTAGAGGGTTCCCTGAGCGAGGTATTTGACTTTGCCCGCAAAGTCGCGTGCTTTGTCGGCAAAGACATCAATGAAGGTGGCGCCGATGATTTTACGCTTTTGTTCGGGATCGGAGATGCCTTCGAGTTTATCGAGAAAGAGATCGACTTCGCGAGCGACGGTAAGGTTGATGCCGAAAGCGTTGCCGAAAAGTTCTTCGACATCCTCTGTCTCGCGGTAACGCATAAGGCCGTTGTCGACGTAGACGCAGTGAAGTTGGTCGCCAATCGCTTTGTGGAGTAGGGCGGCCACTACGGAGGAATCGACTCCCCCGGAGAGTCCGAGTAATACGTGGTCATCGCCAACTTTGGTGCGGATTGCCGAGATGTTTTCTTCGATGAACTTGCTCATTGCCCAGTCGGCATCACAGTCGCAGATGTTGAAAGCAAAGTTCTTTAGTATTTCTGCTCCCTGTGGGGTGTGAACCACTTCTGGATGGAACTGTACGCCGTAAATATGCTTTTCGATATTCTGTATGGCAGCATAGGGGCAGTTGTCTGATTCGGCTACGGCCTCAAACCCTACAGGCATCGTTTCAACTTTATCGCCATGGCTCATCCACACTTGTAGGTCTGGCTGCAAGCCCTGAAAGAGAGGGCTTGGTTTTGTGATGTGCATAACGGCTTTTCCGTATTCCCGTTTATCACTGGCATAGACGTTGCCGCCAAGCGTATGGGCCGTAAGCTGCATGCCGTAGCAAATTCCCAGAATAGGGATGCCCATTTCAAAGAGTGCGGGGTCGCACTTTGGAGCATCAGCATCGGGAACACTGCAAGGGCCACCCGAAAGGATGATTCCCTTGGGGGCGCGTTGGCGGAGTTCTTCTAGGGGCGTATCGAAACGAATGATTTCGCAGTAAACCTGTTGTTCGCGTATACGGCGTGCAATCAGTTGAGTGACTTGGGATCCAAAGTCGAGGATGGCAATCCAATTGTTGTGAGTCATAAAGCGTCCTTTCAGGCAAAAAAACAATCTATCAGGTGTCATTTGCAGCGGACAAGTAGAAACGGTGATTTTACCAAAGTTTGCGTGATGTTGAACCTAGTTGAGGGTTTTGCTAGTGTCTCGCGTCATGGAAGCACTGATTGCCGAGTCAAAGGCGCTTATATTTGATTGTGATGGAACTCTGGCGGACACAATGCCCCTCCATTGGGAAGCATGGCAGGAGTCTTTTACAGCCGAGGGTCTTGTTTGCCCTCCTGAATTTCTGCATGCCTTTTGTGGTGTGCCATCGCGCGTTATTGTTGAAGCCTATAACGCTGAATTTGGAGCTGCACTGGATCCAGTAGCATTCAGCGGAGAGAAGCAGTTTCGTGTTCAAAAGAAACTTCCTGATTCGCTCCGTATTGATGTTATTGCCGATGTTGTTGATGCTCATCTGGGGCGACTCCCTATGGCTGTCGCTTCTGGTGGAACAAGACAGAACGTGGATCTCATTCTCGATGCCATTGGGCTAGGGCAGGCTTTTGATACGATTGTGACGGCAGATGATCCCGTGGATCAGAAGCCTAATCCCGGAATATTTATAGAGGTGGCTCGTCGTCTTGGTGTTCCTGCAAATAAGTGCCTCGTCTTTGAGGATGGGAATCCCGGAATAATCGCCGCGCAGCGGGCGGGAATGCCGTTTGTTGATGTACGGAAGGTTTTGCTTTCGTGATGACTCGCGCTAATCAAAAGCACGGTCGAACGCTGCTTGTGACAGGTGCCTCTGGGTTTTTGGGGTGGCATGTCTGTCGCGTTGCTGCCCTGTCATGGAATGTCGTGGGAACCTACTGTACTCATGCGACTTCGATTGACGGTGTCGCCATGCACCGCTTGGATCTTACTGGTGGGGAGTTGACGGCCTTCCTCAATGATCTTCAGCCAGATACTATCGTGCATGCTGCTGCGCTTTCTCAGCCAAATGCGTGTGAGTCTGATCCCGTAGCGTCCGAACGTGTCAATGTTGTGTCAACACAAAATATTGCCGAGTGGTGTGGTAAGCACGACGTCCCAATGGTGTTTACGTCTTCAGACTTAGTATTTGATGGGCAACATGCCCCTTATGATGAGGCGTCAGCCACAGAACCTGCGAGCATCTATGGACGCCACAAACTGGCTGCGGAGGAGGCTGTGCTCAGCCGGGTGCCAGCTGGGGTTGTGTGTAGACTTCCGTTGATGTTTGGAGATCGAGATGGGGCTCCGGCAAGCTTTATCGGGCCTTGGCTTGAGAGGCTCGCAAAGGGGGAGGCGCTTACGCTGTTCGAGGATGAAATTCGGACACCTGTTAGTGGAATGGTTGCAGCAAATGGTTTGCTGCTTGCCTTATCGAAGGGGGCTAGGGGTATTCTTCATCTTGGAGGTGGCGAGCGCATAAGCCGATATGCCTTTGGTCTCAAACTGGCTGAGATTTTTGGTCTTTCCGCAACGGCAATACAAAAGGCAAAGATTTGTGATATTAAGATGTCGGCGCCGCGGCCGCCTGATGTTTCGCTTGATAGTGGCAAGGCGTTTGCTTTGGGTTATGCTCCGGGGACTTTGGATATGCAACTTGCCGCCGTTCGCAAGTCCAGGTCTCAAGCGGTCGACCTCGATACCTCGAATTAGAGCTGCTCGCCTGAAACTTAACCGTTTTCTTAGCATTCTAACGTTTTGTTCGCCAACAGTAGATCGGCTCTCCAGAGCTTATCATGTGGAGCGTGAGTTGGTTGTGATGCGGCGGGTGCTACAGCTCTGGAAAGCCGTAGCTACTTTGGTCCACGACATTAAGTTTCCACCTTGTACAATCCTTCGGAGACACAACGCTTAGTTACCTTACCTGTAAATGTGAGGTGCGCCGTAGCGAGTGTCGAAAAAAGGTGTTCGCCAAAGTGGGCTATCAGGCCTATGTTGCGGACTTCTTTAAACGCACTAGCGTCATGTCACACGTGTAATGTTGTAGGACGTGCTTCCCATACCCGGGAGCGCGTGCAGCTCAGAAGAGCACAAGGCCACGGGCTCACCGGAATACCGGAGAAGCCCGTCCTACATCACAGTTGATATGTAACATGGTACTAGCTTTGAGCACAAAAGTGAAAATAGAGGAGTTTGAATATGAGACCTGTTAAATTTGAGCGCAATTATGTTATGCACCCGGCGGGATCCTGCCTTGCAAGTTTTGGCGATACTAAGGTGATTTGCACAGCCAGTATATCGTCCTCCCTTCCTTCCTTCTTACGCAATTCCGGCAAAGGGTGGGTTACAGCCGAGTATTCAATGCTTCCAGGGAGTACAGGAGGTGGACGCAAGCGGCGTGATGGCATAAAGAAGGATGGCCGGAGTACCGAGATTCAGCGTTTGATTGGACGTTCTTTGCGCGCGGCTGTCGATATGGAGAAACTGGGTGAAGTCGCCATCACAATTGACTGTGATGTGTTGCAGGCGGATGGTGGTACGCGTACGGCTGCAATTAGCGGGGGTTGGGTTGCCTTGTATGACGCCCTGCGTGTTGTGGCTAAAGATCAGGAAAAACCAGGCCCCGAGTATTACTTGCTGGGACAGATTTCCGCCGTGAGTGTTGGCATTGTGAAGGGTGCAGTCATTTGTGACTTGGATTACGCGAACGATTCAACTGCCGAAGTGGATATGAATGTTGTGATGCGCGATGGTGCTTTAGTTGAAGTGCAGGGGACAGGAGAGCAAGGCGTGTTTTCGCGAGATCAACTGACCGCGCTTCTGGATTCTGCAGAGGAAGGCATTCAGACGATTGAGCAAGCTCAGCGTGATGCACTGGGTATCGCGTAGCGATGTGTTGCTCAAAAGGAGATTCTTCGACCCGAAGCGATATGTCATGTTGAGCTTGCCGAAGCATCTCGCCGCTGGTGTGTTTTGATTTGGGCAATACACCGGTAAGTTCCAATATTAATGCTGAGTTTTCATGAAGTTGCTGTTTGTAGCCATTCATATTGAGCCGTCTGCGCGTGCAGTCCCCCTTGGGCCTGCGATGTTGGCCGCTGTTCTGGATCGCCAGTTCTCTGGTTGTGTTGATACGCAAATCTTGGATCTCTACGTTGATCAGACCGTTGACGACTGCATGACGCAGATTCTCGCTCACGCCCCCGATTGCATAGGCTTTTCTGTATACATGTGGAATCGGAATCGGACACTTGAAATTGCGCAGCTTCTAAAGCAAGACAATCCAGATAGGGTTTTGTTTGCGGGTGGTCCAGAGGTTTCCATGGGGCAGGGCCCCGACATCGCTATGGGACTTTTTGATTTTGTCCTTCCTGGAGAGTGCGAGGCGAGTATTGTGCCGGTAATAGAATACCTCTTGGCGGGAGGGGCACCGCAGCGGCTTTCGGAGAACGTCGCGATGAATCCGGTGAAGGATCTTTCGTGCCTGCCATCTCCCTATCTTGATGGCACTCTAGATTTGAAACAGTACCAGGGAGTATTATGGGAATTGTCGCGTGGGTGTCCCTATAAGTGTGATTTTTGCTACGAATCTCGAGGCCAGTCTGGGATTCGTCGGTATCCTATGAAACGCATTACGGATGAACTCCGCCTGTTCAGTGAGGCGGGTGTTGAACAGATTTTTGTTTTAGATCCAACCTTCAACTATAACAAGGCTAAGGCAAAATCCGTTCTACGACTCATCCGTGATGTGGCTCCGGAAATCTATTTCTTTTTTGAAGTGCGTAGTGAATTCATTGATGCAGAGTTGGCTGAATTGTTTGCCTCAATTCCGTGTTCCCTACAGATAGGCTTGCAGAGTGTTTCGGATCGCGTATTAAAAAATGTCAATCGCAGCATAGACGCCGT
Source organism: uncultured Victivallales bacterium (assembly GCA_964576795.1). Lineage (GTDB taxonomy): Bacteria > Verrucomicrobiota > Kiritimatiellia > UBA8416 > UBA8416 > JABGOW01. Next base: position 19,387 of record CAZNWT010000018.1, on the reverse strand, counting down.
GGATTTCGAGCAGAAAGTGTTTCTACTGCATCAGGCTGGCGCGGTTTATGGGTTTGACCTGATCTATGGTTTGCCGGGGGATACACTCAAAGGCTTTTGTAAGAGTTTTGACTTTGTGATGGGGTTTATTCCGAATCATGTCGATATTTTTCCCCTTGCTGTTCTTCCGGGCACGCGGCTTCAGGAAACGGCTCAATCCTTGGGCTTAACGTATGCGGTTTCTGTGCCATATCTGGTTAAATCGACCTCAACCTTTGGCGTGAAGGATATGGCGATTGCGGCAGATATGGCGAAAGCATTTGACCGCTTCTATAACAAAGGACAAGCTGTCCCCTGGTTTAACATTGTGCTTCAGGCGCTTTCGATGAGGCCGTCAACCTTTGTGCGCCGACTGGTGCGCTGGTTGAAACTGAATCCACAAGACCAGGATATCGTTGCCCTTCAAAAGGCGTTTATTACCGACCTGTTTGATCAGCAAGGATTTAGCCAACTGACTTCGCTTGCACGCGATCTTGTCACCTACTTTGGGACGTTTGAAATGTTGACGGAAGAGGAGACGCGGGTGGCATTTCAGCATGATCCTTCCGCATTGTTGGATCTGCTTTCATCAGGGATTACCGATTTGGAGGAACTCGCCGATTGTCTGCCGGAATCTCCATGTGATGCCTCGCTGAAGCTTGAGAATGACGTTCCGTCAATTTTGATACACGAGGCCTCGCCTACATCACTTGCTCACGATAATGCAGACTCTTGAAAATACATGCGGGGTGAGGGCATCCCGCCTCCATCTTTGCAGTATGGGCTTTGGTTTTAGAGATGGAGGTGGCCCGCCCTCGGGCCGCAAAAGTTTATGGCTCTACAAGAGAATCTGTGGGTGCTACTAGGGCATTTAACCGAGGATGGGCGCGGATAGGCACGGATGGAATAGGGATGCAAAACTGGTGTTTCAATGTGGTACGATATCTTGATAAAAGAAAGACGGACCTGATTCAAAGCCCCATTCTATCCATTTTTTTCGCTATCCGTGCCCATCTGTGCCCATCCGCGGTCAAAATGGATTTCTGTTATCCTTAGATTTGTCAGATGACCCTAACAAGTATGAAAGTTAACATGTTAAAACGATTTGCATCTTATTATAAGCCTCACCGAAAACTTTTCTCGGTAGACCTGACGTCCGCAGTTTTGCGATCAGCTTTCATGATGGTGGTTCCCTATCTGGTTGTGCGGATGCTGGGGAAAGATCAGCTCAAAGATGCCAGCCTTTCTGAAATTTGGATGACCATACTCATTCTTGGTGTGTTGATGGTGCTGATGGCGATTACAGAGTTCATCAACATTAAGTGGGGACATATTCTCGGGACGCGTATCGAGACAGAGATGCGCGGCGATCTTTTTCGGCACTTACAAAAGCTGTCGTTCCATTATTTTGATCATACCAAGACGGGGCACATCATGTCTCGCATATCGAACGATCTGTTTACCATTAGTGAGCTTGCGCACCATGCTCCAGAGGATTTTATTCTCTCCGTATCGTTGCTCACGGGTTCACTTGTATTCATGTTTATACTCAACTGGCAACTGGCTTTAATTGTCGTGGTTCCGCTTCCGCTCCTGTTGATATGGGGAAATGTATTCACGGTTCGGTTGAGAAGAAGTTTTCGAGAGGTGCGTAAGCGTGTTGCAGACATCAACAGTAATGTCGAGAATTCCATTCAGGGAATTCGGGAAGTGAAGTCTTACGCTAAAGAACGTTATGCCATCAGTCAGTTTGATGATGTCAATAATGACTTCAAAGAGGCCAAGAGTAATATGTATCACACCATGGCCGGATTTCATTCCGGGATGATGTTCTTTATTGAGTTTTACTCGGTGATTATCATTGGGGGCGGCATGCTGTTGGTGCATGCCGGGCAGATGGAGATCGTGGAATTGCTCGGTTTCCTTATGTACAGGCGCTATATGTTTCAGCCAATCCGAAGGCTGACTGCATTTACGGAGCAATTTCAACAGGGGGTGGCAGCTTTTGAGCGCTTTGTCGAGGTTCTGAAAGTTGAGCCAGAAACGCCAGATCATCCGAGTGCGGATTTGATGGAAGCTATTCGGGGGGATATCCGTTTGGAAAATGTCACATTTAAGTATAATGACTCTGATGTGAAGTGGATTCTTGAGGATGTTTGCATTCACATCAAACCGGGGCAGACCGTTGCTTTAGTTGGAGAATCGGGTGCGGGTAAATCGACGTTAGCTTCGCTTATCCCAAGGTTCTACGAAATTCAGCAAGGTGCAATTCTGATAGATGGGCAAGATGTCATGGCCCTTCAGAAACAGGATTTGCGGCAGAATGTTGGTATCGTGCAGCAGAGTGTGTTCTTGTTTGACTCTACGATACGCCAGAACATTATGTTTGGTCGCCCTTCTGCCACAGAGGAGGAGCTCATTGCGGCGACAAAGAGTGCGCATATTTATGACTTCATTATGACACTTGCAGATGGGTTTGATGCAACGGTCGGAGAGCGGGGGGTGATGCTTTCTGGAGGACAGAAGCAGCGAATATCCATGGCCCGCCTGTTTCTGAATAATCCGCCCATTCTTATTTTTGATGAAGCGACCTCTTCGCTTGATTCGGAATCTGAGATGTTGATTCAGGAGTCTTTGGAGCGCCTGTGTGTTGGGCGCTCAACGTTGGTGATTGCGCACCGTCTCTCAACGGTTCGAAATGCGGATTACACCTATGTGATGCGAGAGGGCAAGGTCGTGGAAGAGGGGTCCCATGCGTCGTTGATCGAGCAGCGTGGGTACTATTTCGATCTCTATAATCGGAATACCCTGTAGCCTGAAGCCTCCCTCGTTACACGCGTTCGTTTCGAACTTCCAACATCGAACATTCAACGCCCAACTTCAAACCAAGACGACACCATTTCACACTTCGATGTTCAATGTTCATTCCCGAGTTTCAGCCCTGTATTATCCAGCGGCGGCACGACGATGGGGGCTGGGATGACCTGAACTTACGATCAGAGCGTTGCTAGTAATCGGTTGAAGGTTGCACTTGGGCGCATGGCTTCGCTCGCCTTCTTGAAGTCAGGCCGGTAGTACCCTCCGATATCCACTGGAGAGCCCTGTACGCTATTGAGTTCTTCGATAATGGTCGTTTCATTCTCAGACAATGCCTGTGCGAGTGCAGCAAAGGCTTCTTGCAGCGGGGTGTCTGCATTTTGGCTGGCTAATGCCTGTGCCCAGTACAGCGTTAGATAGAAATGACTTCCACGGTTATCAATCTCATTCACCTTGCGAGAGGGAGCCCTGTTTGATTCCAGAAATTTCTCAACAGCATTACTAAGGGCTGTCGCAAGGATCTTCGACTTCGGGTTCCCAAACGTGTCCGAAAGATGCTCAAGCGAAGCCGTTAGCGCAAGGAATTCCCCTAGCGAATCCCAACGGAGATGGTTTTCAGTCATGAATTGCTGAACATGCTTTGGTGCCGATCCCCCAGCACCGGTTTCAAACAGACCCCCACCATTCATCAAGGGTACTATCGACAGCATCTTGGCGCTGGTCCCAAGCTCAAGAATTGGGAATAGGTCTGTGAGATAGTCTCGCAGTACATTGCCTGTGACCGAAATCGTATCCTCGCCCACCTTCGCGCGACTCAGTGATACACGGGTTGCTTCGTCGGGAGACAGAATTTGAATGTCGAGCCCTGTTGTGTCGTGAAGGGGAAGATAGCGATTAACCTTTTCGATGAGCGCTGCGTCGTGAGCTCTGTTGCTGTCCAGCCAGAAAAGGGTCGGTATACCCGTCGCACGGGCTCGCTTGACGGCCAGTTTAATCCAGTCTTGGATCGGAGTGTCCTTGACCTGGCACATGCGGAAGACGTCACCTGTCTTTACGGGTTGTTCTAAAAGGGTGACGTCATTATCGGTAATCACGCTAACAACGCCCGCTTCGCCTATTTCAAAGGTCTTGTCGTGTGAGCCGTATTCTTCCGCTTGCTGGGCCATCAGGCCCACGTTAGACACGGATCCCATGGTACGCGGATCAAAAGCGCCGTTGGCTTTGCAAAACGAAATTGTTTCCTGATACACGCCTGCATAGCTGCGATCCGGGATGATGAACTTGGTATCCTTTTGGCACCCATCTGGCCCCCACATCTGTCCGGAGGCCCGAATGGCGGCAGGCATAGAGGCATCCACAATGACGTCACTGGGGACATGAAGATTTGTGATGCCTTTGTCGGAATTGACCATGGCAAGCTTTGGGCCGTTGTCATAGCACTCTTGAATCTCAGCCTCGATTTCGAGCCGCGTTGCTTCGGGTAGCGATGCAATCTTTGCTGAAAGATCTCCGAGTCCGTTATTGGGATCAATTCCCAGCTCTGAAAATAGGGTGGCATACTTTTCAAAAACGGGTTTGAAGAAGACGTAGACAAAATGCCCGAAAATGATGGGATCAGAAATTTTCATCATAGTGGCTTTTAAATGCACTGAGAAAAGGACGTCATTCGCTTTTGCATCCTCGATCTCTACTGCGATGAAATCACGAAGCTCCTGTTTACTCATGACGGAGGCATCAATGACCTCGCCTTTGAGGAGTGGTAATTCTGCTTTGAGAACTGTTTTAGCCCCTGCCGTATTGCAGAACTCAATCCGGGCGTTGCACGGTTGATCAAGGGTTTCAGACGTCTCACTTCCGTAGAAGTCATGGTTCGACATGCTGGCAACATGTGATTTTGAGTCGGGGTCCCAAGCGCCCATAGGGTGTGGATGGTGTTGTGCATAGGTTTTGACAGGTTTTGGGGCCCGTCGATCCGAATTTCCTTCCCGGAGCACGGGGTTCACTGCGGAGCCCTTGACCGAATCGTAACGCGACTTGATCTCTTGTTCTGCATCGTTTTCAGGAGTCTCGGGGTAGTCCGGAAGTGCATAGCCTTTGCTTTGTAGTTCGGGAATTGCGGACATGAGTTGGGGGATTGATGCAGAAATATTGGGAAGCTTAATAATGTTGGCTGATGGTGATTGTGCTAGCTCAGCAAGTTCTGCAAGTGCGTCTCCAATGCGTTGCTCTGGTTTGAGTGCTTCAGGAAAGCGGGCAAGGATGCGCCCGGCAAGCGATATGTCGCGTGTTTCAACAACAACATCTGCTGCTTTAGTGAATGCTTGAATGACGGGTAGCAATGAGTAGGTTGCGAGAGCGGGTGCTTCATCGGTGAGAGTGTAGATAATCTTTGCCTGATCCGTCGCCATAGTATCCTCAATTCTGAGTCGCTGTTTAAGTGTGCCAACACGGAGTGGACATTGCCGTTTCCGTTCGCAAATGTAGTGGGCGATTAAATTACATTCACCACAGACCGTCAATTCCCAAAGGAAACTAAAGCTTCGTTTGACGATGAACGGTGAGTGGCATAAGGTAACAATTCGTTGCTTAAATCGAGATTCCTCGACTTCGCTCGGAATGACATTCTTGGGGCCGCTGAGTTCCTTAAGAAAATGTCATGCTGAGCTTGCCGAAGCATCTCGCCGTAGGCGCTATTTTGGTTTGGGAAACCCGCCCGTAAGTTGAAATTTTGGGAACCCGTATAAGTTATAAGGAGGCATCGTTGTGGACAGTTCGGTAGCTATACATACGCTTGATGAGTTACAGGAAATGATGGAAATTCGAAAGAAGATCGAGGCACTTCAGGCTCGGTATGAAGAGATCACCATGCGCCCTCTGATGAAGGTCGATGTCATCACTCCGAAGGAGGCCACTGTTTCACCTACGCCCCCGCAGCCGGTGCTTAGGCCGGTGAAGCCCGCGCTCGCTGTTACAAGCACGCCTGAGCCAGCACCAAAAACCCCAGATCCGACTCCTGCACCTATCGTGCCTGCGGCGGCGGCACCAAAAACGATTACTCCGCCTATTCCAACTCCGCCGGTTGCAGCGCCAGCAGTCATTCCCGTTACGCCAACTCCGACTATTACAACTCCGCCTGTTACGGTTGTGCAACCGTCACCATCTCCGCTACCACCTGTTGCTACTGCACCAGCTGCACCTTCTGTAACCCTTGCCAAAGTCCAGCCAGCACCACCTGTGGCAGCGGCTGCTAAGGGGGCTGAAAAGTCGAGTGGCATTTCAAACTCTATTGCTGCAGTTATCACTGCCTCCGGCAAGGCTTTGACGTTTGATGAGATCTATTCCCTGCTTGAGGAGGGAAACTACACGCTGCCGTCCCAGAAGCCTAAACTTGTGGTTCGCAGGGCCCTTTTCATCAAAGCGAATTTCAAGATGGTTGGTAAGGATGTTCAGGGGCAGGGCAAATATGAGGTCGTCGTAGGATAGTGGAGGCGCCGAGTGGGCTCGGATCTTCCGTCGCGCTCTGCGCTATGGAGGACAAGTCATTTATGGTGGAAACTTCTGTGTAGCCTCCGGCGCCAGCCGGTGGATGATCGTTGCCTCACAGAGGGGAGAATCCACGATCTGGCGCGCGAGGCTACTGGGAGCGACATCGTCAGGAAAACGGGGAAGTTTCAGACTAGGGTAATCGTGTGATGATCTTATTCCGCGTCCAGAGCCCTGGGAAGGGTATCGTATTGTCCCCGCACTTAGTTTCACCCCAGTATAATCCGGCAGAGGTACGACGCCGGGGGTCGCACGAGTTGGAAACTGAGTAGAACGCCCAGCAACTAACGCCTAAGGTAGAGAAGTCTGCGGGAACGCGGCTAATCGTCGCGCTCGGGAAGTGAGCGACGATCTTTGGATGCCACCCAGATGCAGCAGGGGCGGTTCTTTCCACCTTTTCGTTTGGCCACGTGGAAGGCGCGAACATGCAGGTTTTCCCGGCGCAGTCTGCTCTCAAAGCTTGCGTCTTTGGAGGCCGACCAGATTGACAGGCATCCTTTTGTGTGTAACGCGCTAAGGCACTTTCGTATGCCCGCGCTGCTGTAGAGATGATGGTTCATTTTGGTGGTCATGGCATCGGGACCATTGTCGACATCCAGTAGAATGGCGTCAAAGGCGCCAGGCGATCGCGCAATCACGGATGCAACGTCAGTCACTTTCAAGGTTACGCGTTTGTCCTTGAGCGGATGGTCATTTAGGTCTCCAAGGATTTCGCGGTTCCAACGCACGATGTCGGGGAGCAGTTCTGCCACGACAATGGTTGCCTTTGGCTGAAGCATGTCGAGTGCTTGGCGCAGGGTGTAGCCCATGCCGAGTCCGCCAATTAGGATGGTGGGCGCGCGTCGTTCTGTGATGCGCTCGCAACCCAATCTTGCCAGTTCGAGTTCAGATTCACTTTGACGGTTTCCCATGAGCTGGTGCCGCGCAACCATGATCGTGTAGTCGCCATCGTGTTCATAGAGATCGAGAATGCTGCCGTCAGGGGCCTTTGTTGTTGCCAGCTTAGTGTGTGGTTTCATCGTGTTTCCAACGCCTGTGTGTTTGCTTGTGTAGGATTAGCATCTGCGAGTGTGATGCACGTCCTGTTTATTTCTTCTTTTTCCGCTTTGTGACTCCGCGAGCCCATGGAGGGATCCGGTTGTCAGTCGGCTTTGCCGAGGGCCGCTTTTTGCGGGTTACGGGGGGAGGCGGGGTGCTGCGAGTGGGCTGCGCTGTTGGTTTAGCACTTTTCTCAGGGGGTCTTGGCTTGGTGCTTGCAGGTCGCGAAGGCGTGGAAGCGCCATTTGTTGGTTTTGCAGGACGTTGGTCGGGTTTTGCTACGGGGCGTTGGCGTGCACCACCGCGCGTTGGCGCGGCTCCTTGCCGAGGGCCACGGGACTGAGTGCGCTGGGGTCTTCCGCGGTCAGTGCGCGCTGGGCCCCTGTCGCTATTGTTTCCCTTTACGGGCTCAACACGAATATCACGTCTTCCAAATGTGGCTCCATTGAGCGCCTGCATCACGGCCTCGCGATCCTTTTCAGCAACATCAAAGAACGCACATTTCTGCTGAACCGCGATACGACCAATCTGGATGGAATTCCCACGGGTGCCGCGGTTGATCATTCCCATAAGATCTTTGGGTGTGAAATTGTCCACTCGACCGACATTGAGAAATAGCGATGCAATATTTCCTGAGATCCGTTCGCGAGTGGGCCTCTCCTCTGCATTGAGGTCAGGCGCATCCTTGTAGTAGGTCAGAAATCGGTTGAATTCGAGAGATACGAAGCGTTTGATGAGACCTTCCATGGTGATGCCATCGAGCATCTTATTAATTTCGGGAAGGTAGGGGTCAATCTGGCTGTCATCAACGGCAACGTCTTTGGCGCGAGCGATTAGGTGATAGAGCTGTGCTTCGCATACTTGCCGCCCCGTGGGTACTCTTTTGTATTCAAAGCGTTTCCCCAACCGCTGTTCAATGATGCGAATTTTTGTCTTTTCCCGCATGTGAATGAGAACAACCGAAATACCATCTTTGCCGGCACGCCCTGTCCGTCCACTGCGGTGTGTATAACTCTCCAGGTCGTCTGGGAGCTGGTAGTTGATCACATGGGTAAGGTCATTGATGTCTAAGCCGCGCGCTGCCACATCCGTGGCCACCAGCATCTGAATGCTGCGATCGCGGAAAGATTTCATGACGCGATCCCGCTGCTGCTGAGATAGATCACCATGGATTGCATCTGCGCTATAACCATCTTTGATGAGTTTTGCCGCTATCTCCTGCGTTTCGATCCGTGTTCGGCAGAATACCAAGCCGTACATGTCTGGGTAGAAGTCGACGACACGTTTTAACGAGAGATACCGGTCGCGTGCATGCACCATATAGCACTCGTGATGCACGTTTTCAGCACCGACGTTACGTGTGCCGATGGTGATCTCTTTGGCATCCTTCATGTAGTTGCCCGTAATTGTGGAAATTTGCTTAGGCATGGTTGCAGAGAAAAGGAGCGTTTGGGATTGCTCTGATACATGACTGAGGATTGCTTTTAGGTCTTCCGCAAACCCCATGTTAAGCATTTCGTCGGCCTCGTCGAGTACGGTCCATCGGCATCCAGAGAAGTCGGCTTTGTCGCGGCGCAGAATGTCGTGCATTCGGCCAGGCGTGGCGACGACAATATGAACGCCATTTTCGAGGGCGCGGAGCTGGTTGTAGATGGGGGCTCCACCGTAGACCGCCACGGTGCGAACGGCATGCATATGTTTGCTGTACTGCTTTAAGTCCTTGCAAATCTGGAGGCACAACTCGCGAGTTGGGCATAGAATGAGCGCTTGAATGGTCTTTGAGTCAGAGTTGACTTGCTGAATGAGCGGGAGTCCGAATGCAGCCGTCTTTCCGGTTCCTGTTTGAGCCAGCGCAACGAGATCTTGCGTGCTACTCATCAAAAGGGGAATGACTTCGGCCTGAACTGGGGTGGGTGTTTTGAATCCGAGGCTTTCAATGGCCTTCAGGATATCATCTTCGAGTCCGAGACTCGCGAAATCAGTCATATAGGGTCCAGTCTTGTTGTTGTGATAAGGGCAAAGGAGCATGGCGGGGTGGGGCTTTAAAGTCAACCTTCATTGTGTTTGGCAGGAGGTATATTGAGACGGCGTGTTTCCTAAATCGAGATTCTTCGACTTCGCTCGGGATGATATCCCAGAGTTGGCGGGTTTCCTAAGGAACTGTCGTGCTGAGCTTGTCGAAGCATCTTGCCGACATGTCCGCCGTCTTGTGCGGGTGTAGCATAGCGAAGAGCCAAGCACGAAGTGCAAAGGAGGAAGGCGCTCTTTCGATTTTGGCAACACGCAGTGGAGCCTCTATCAAAACTGATATTTAAGGACAACCACAGGGAGCGCGCGAAGGTTTGGTTCGTAGCGGGATTGGTTGTTAATGACCTGAAGGCACGCATTTAGTCTTCTATCATTGTAGCGGTGTGCGGCATCAAACCCTCCGTAAATGCTGCCTGAATACCATGTAATTTCGAAAAAAGTGATGATTGAGAAGGCTCCCCAGTTATCATCCTCGGCTGTGTCGGTCATGCCATAGATGAAAAGAGCATTTAGAATCAGGGAACGTAGGGCGTTGGCATATTCACCAGAATAGGCATAACCCAACCCCGGAATCATGCCAAGGAGTCCTCCTGTTCTAGGGCGTTTGTCATGCCCGCGAGCATAGACCTGTGTAGCTGCAGCAGCCTCAGATGCAGAGGGAAGAAGCGCTATTGCGCGATCACTATCATGATTTTGCAATGCAATGTGTGCTTCACGCGACTGTGCAATGTGCTTTAGGCGAAGCGATTTCGATTGGGAAAGGCTTTGTGCATGGAACGTTGCCGCTGATCTATCCCCGATAATAAGGGCACACTCAAGCCGAAGCAGTGTACTTTCACTTTCAAAATCCGAGCTCTCTTCTTCCGCGAGGTCCAACATTTTGAGGGCTAACTTAGTATCGTTGTTGCGGAGATAGGCGTATGCTGCCCCCCAATAGTATCCTGTTTTGTGAAGTGGGGACGTGGCCCTTAGAGCGAGTCTACGGTATTCCACTGCGGCGCTATGGTATTGCAGTTCGCTACAAAGTTCGGCTGCGAGTCGCTGTTCTGGCGGAGTTTCGGCGGAAAATGCGTAGGGTGCCAGTGCTAGACACAGCAAGGGAATGAAGCGGCGTAGAACGTTGCGTAGAGAAATGGGGAACATGGGTTGCGATGTTTGATCTGAATTCATGGATTTATCCATTTGTCATGGTCGGAAAGGGGATCCGCATATTTGCCGTGTCCGTTGATGATGACTGGGTGTTCTTTGGCACTGACAACGCTCGGTTCTCGAATAAAACGATCGCCGATTGCACCAAGGCCAATCAGGCCATGTTTCTGTAAAGCTTCAGAGGCATAGTGTGAGCACGAGGGATGCAGCGAGCAGCGGTTGCCGATGGCCGGACCAATTTGAGTCTGATAGACGGTTATCAGCCCGCGAGCGGGCGCTGTCAGGATGCTGCTTTTCTTTGTGGTGGGTCTTTGACATTCAACCCGAAGTGCATGATCCCACTCCTTTTCGCTGGTGAGTAACAGTGATTGTAGACCGGGTGCGGTATTCAATAGTGCCGATTGCTCCTTAACGACGAAGGCCAGTGTGCATCCGGCGCGTTTGTGAAGTTTGATATCTTCAGCAGTAAGAAATGTTTGTTTCAGATTCTCAAATGCTTTTGAGGTTTCTCCCGCAATCCAAAATGCTCTTCCCAACTCATACTGTGCCCGTGATTTGATGTCTGGTGGCGTTGTATTGTCTTCGCAGAGCTGATGTAGAGTGTCTGTTGTATTGAGTCCGAGACGGAGTCCGCAGATTGTGTGGAGGAGTTGGAGTTCGGCATTGGGTTCGCTCTGGATACTGCGCATGCACTCAACGCGACATGCGTTCCAGTTCTCTTCCTCAAACAGTTCGTGGGCAAGGGAGGAGCCTGCGGCAATCGTCGCCCCAGTTGGCAATAGCAAAAGGGCTCCGAGCAAAATGCTCAGAGCCCTGTCTGTAAATGGTTTAATCACAGTAGCAAAGATCAATACCAGTTTGCCCCGTTCTCTTCAGCAAATTGGTGAGCGGTGACGCCCTTGGCGCAATCCACACCGTTCCATATTGATATTACAAAACCAGCGTATGGAATTATGATGGCCCATTCGCGCCAATGCAGGTCAGCGCCTTCGTTCCATTCTGTACCTACCCGCAATCCGAAACAGCACCCGACAAGGAATGCCTTAGCGCCACCCGGATCACGTGTTGTATTCAAAGCCTGTGCTGATATGGGTGTCAGTAAAGCCACCACAAGTGTCAACGCTAATGCCATTCCCAATGTTTTCTTCATGCCCATGTCTCCTTGTTCTACGGTTAGTTTCCGCCCTATGATGCTTCGAATGTATCAGTGATTGAATCAATCCTGCAAGTCGTATTTCCACATTCTTTTTCTGTCAGCATCACTGATAGGTCTCTTGGAATGAATCAATAAATTCCACGTTTTTCATGAAAAGATCATGATTGAACAGATGGAGGGGAATGACGCTGTTGACTGCAATATTGCTGATTCGGCGGGTTTCAATGACAACCTCATCTGCTGGTAGAAAGAGGGTGGCGTGGTGATGCATGGGGATCCAGCATCCGTTGATGACTTCTTTGAATTGGGTGTAGATGTATTCGCCGGTTTTCTTTGTCATGGCATTGTTTGCAAAAAATTCAATCTTGTGCAGTCGGTTTTCGCTATCAGCGGATAGAACGACGTAGACGTCATTTGCCTGGTAGCCTCGCCGGATGTACCCCTCTGGAGATGATGGGAGTTGGACCTCTGTCAGGTCGCGAAGGCGATGCAGGTGTTCGATTGCTGTTCCGGGAATATTGTGGAGTGGCGCGAGCCACGTGGCTGAGAGCTCGCTGATCGGCTTTGAAAAGCCTTTCTTCACTCCCGCTTCATGATAGTAAAGGCGTTCGCCGTCGGCAATGATTGTGCGTTTTACAGGGGATACATTGTCAACATGGATACGATTCGGTTCCTGGTAGTGCACACGGCTGAGCATGCGAATGGTACGTTTACCTCCCTTTGTCGTCTTGCGTATATCGCACGTTACACTTTTGATTTGGGAGTAGATTGTACATAGATGCACTGCAAGCGTTGTTGTTTGAGGAGCGATGGCGTCCCCGGCTGCGCACATGTCAGATGTTGGGTTATTCGTGGCAGAGATTCCCATGGCTGGAGTTATCAGCAAGAATCCCGCAGCTGTGATGACATGTATACTGTTGTTGGTTTTAGATGACATGGGTTACAGCTTAAGTTTTTGGAATGCTATTGTTCAACCAAAAAAAGAAGTGAAGCTAACGGAAAAACACATATTCGTATACCTTAGTCACGTCTCTTCGTCGGATACACTTAATCGAACTGCTTAGTCTCTGAAAATGGAGGTGGTGTACCCTCGCGCCGCCGCTTTTAATATTTTAACATTTGAATGCGTTTTTCCCTTAGGTAAATACTTGTGAGTCGTAGTGTGAGCATGCACCTTAGAGCATCGCAGCACCGAGCATGAGCACTAGCGTTTCGGTGAGCTCGCTGGCTGCACCCAGGAGGTCGCCGGTCATGCCGCCCACCTTGGCTTGGCTCCATTTTCCGAAAACGCGTCCCACAAGTGCCGCAAGTGCAAGTGCTAGCAGGGGACGCCAGCTAAAGCCGCCAAACAGAAGCACAAGGACTACTGCTGACCAGAATGCCGGGCTCCATTGCTGTTGGTCGGCCTGTGATATAAAAGCATCCCCCGTGCCGCCCTCGGCGCGAGCGTAGGGGTGGGTGACGGCAAGGTCGACTTGTATGGCACGAGAGATAATGAGTCCCAGAATGATCCAGTGCATACTGCCGTTTTCAACAAGTGCTGCAATGCTGCACCACTTGGCTAGAAGAATAACGACAAGTGCAACGGTCCCGAAAGTGCCGAGTGCTGAATCCTTCATGATTGCTAGTCTTCGCTCCCGATCCCATCCGCCCCAGAAGGCGTCTGCCCAGTCTGCAAGACCATCGAGGTGAAGTCCGCGGGTCAATACAATGCTGAGCACGATCGCGATGATTGCGAGTCCTGCTGGCCAGTTCCAAAGGTGCTGAAGCCCGATAAGAGGAACCCATATCAGAATGCCGAGAATGGCCCCAACCAGGGGAAACCACGGAAGCGCATTTTTAGGGCTATCGCTATCCTCTCCTGGAATGGGAAGAATGGTCAGGGTTCGCAGTGCGGTGACAAGCGTCTTTGGTAGTACGGCGTTCATATTTAATCCTATATTTGGTAGTTCAACTGTTCTTTTTAGATTAATCCTTCTCACTGATTCCGGTACCACTAAATGTTGCCATTTCATTATATATCTTGAGAGCAGCATCGACAATACCCATTGCAAGGGCGGCGCCAGTGCCTTCTCCAAGACGTAGCCCCAGGTTGAGAATAGGCGCGACATCAAGCTTCGAGAGGATGTGTGCATGTCCCTGTTCCTGGGACATGTGACTGAAGAGGAGGTAGTCCTTTACTCCAGGGCACAATGCAATCGCCACTGTTGCACCTGCTGTTGATATGAAACCATCCACAATAATGGGGATGCGATGTGCGGCACCGCCGAGGATGAGTCCAGCAATTCCAGCAATTTCAAACCCACCGACGGCGGCAAGTGTAGAGAGGGGGGTGGTTATGCGATCGGCATTGATCTCAAGCGCCTTGGTGATGACCGCGGCTTTATGCTGTACGCCTTCATCATCAAGTCCGGTGCCTCGGTCGGTGATATCCTGCGGGGTGCAGTCGAGGAGTGCGCAATAGAGAGCCGTTGATGGTGTTGTGTTGCCGATTCCCATGTCGCCTGTTCCGAGTAGCGTGATGCCATCCGCTGCGGCTTCCGCTGCGAGTTCGATTCCCACTTCCAAGGCTTTACGTGCATCCGTTTCTGTCATCGCGGGGCCCGTGGCCATGTTGTCTGTTCCCGAGCGGATCTTGCGACGACACAAGTTTTCTGGCGCATCTTCAAGAGGATCGTTAACTCCCATGTCTACAATCACCAGATCGCTTTCGGCGTGCTTAGCCAGCACATTGATAGCAGCACCACCATGAAGCATGTTCATGACCATTTGGGGGGTGACAGTGGCAGGAAAAGCGGAGATGCCTTCAGCGACGACGCCATGATCGCCACCAAAGCAATAGATACGTTTGCGAGGGAGCGCAGGGGCGACGGTGCCGCGGGCTTTACAATATGCAGCTGCAATGTCTTCTAAGGTGCCCAGGCTACCTTTGGGTTTCGTAAGATCGTCAAGATGAGCTTGAATTTTGCCATCAAGAATGTCGGTTGTGGGGAGGATTGTCTTCAGTGTGTTCTCTAGTGTTGTCATCGTGTGTTTCCTAAGCGTTTCCGTGTTAAAAATTCTAATCTTTAGTATGTGCAACTCTCCGAGATGCACTCTGCGCACAGCGCCACAGTGCGGCCCGGCCAAAGGCCGTGGGGGCTACACCTCGGAGATGTGTGCCTACTGGGTCGTTTTCCTGACGTTAAACTTTTGACAGTACCAAAAAAAGACTCCTACCTGTGCGCAGAGCATAGGTAGGAGTCCTTTACCATTAGACTTCTAATTCTTGCATATAAAAGGCAGGTCTTCTGACTTTCGGATCTAGCCGGGGTACCCCCTTCCCGTGACGATGCAAATTGCTCGCCACAGTGGTTGACGTTGAGTCATGGTTCCCCGATCCCCGATTACAGCGGCGGGACCGTTGCGGATTTTAACCACATTCCGAGATGCCTTTATGCATTCCAAATATGGGGGCGAGTGTGCATGGATCGTGATTTGAGTTCAAGTTCCAAATCTGGTATATATTTACTGTGTGTTGCTCAAATCAAAAGGCGCCTGCGGCGAGATGCTTCGGCAAGCTCAGCATGACATTTCTCTGAGATGCTTCGGCAAGCTCAGCATGACATTTCTCTGAGATGCTTTGGCAAGCTCAGCATGACATTTCTTTGTGGAATTTAAGTGTCTTGAAACTGTCATTCCGAGCGAAGTCGAGGAATCTCCATTTGGGTAACACGCCGTTGTGCCCCGTCATCTGTTTCGTCTGAAAGTTTGCGTCATCTGAGATCATTATGAATAATCCGCTCTATCGCCCTCCCGCTGAAGCTAATAGTGTCATTCTTCAGATAGATCAGGGGTGCCCCTATAATCGGTGTACGTTTTGCCGTATGTACCGCGATGTTCCTTTTCATCGTCGTCCCATGGATGAAATACAGAATATTGTTAAGGCGGAATCTGGGCGATATCGGTCCGCAAAACGTATTTTTCTCGCTGATGGCGATGTCATGCGAAGGCCATTTTCTGAGTTGCAGCAGATTTTGGTCTTCTTAAATGAGAGCTTCCCGCAATTGGCGCGTGTGAGTCTCTATGCAAATGGAAGCTCGATTGCTTCAAAATCAGATGCAGAATTGTGCGCGTTGCGCCGTCTCAAGTTGCATACGCTCTACATGGGGATGGAGAGTGGTGATGAGGAGGTGCTTAAGGCTTGCTGCAAAGGAGAGACTGCTGCCGGTATGGTCGACGCGTGCGTGCGGGCGCAAGCCGCTGGGCTTCGCATGTCGGTGATGCTGCTTTTAGGCCTTGGGGGTGTGGCGGGCTCTGCGGAGCATGCGGCGAATAGCGCTTCAGCAATGAATCGGATGCAGCCCCGTCTGTTGTCGACGTTGCGTGTGATTCCTGTTCCAGGTACCGAGTTATATGAGGATGTTCGTGCAGGGCGTTTTCAGCAACTTACAGAGTATGGCGCGGTTCAGGAGTTGCGCGATCTTCTGGATAAACTAGAGATCAACAGCACTGTATTTCGCGCAAATCACACGTCAAACATTGTGCCCCTTGAAGGGCGTTTGCCCCGAGATAAAGCGCGTTTGATGACGCAGTTGGATGCGCTGCTGGCTTCTGGTGCACTGGATGAAACGTCGCCGGGCCCTATGCCGCTTTCACTGTAGAACCGTGCTGCTAGGTCATGTCGGGTACATCGAGTCCATCAAATGATGCCAGAAATGTCTGAATCCGTTTTGTAATAAAGGCGGTGCCACCCGCTTCATCGCTTTCGATGTTCAGCGGCATCTTTGGGTCGTGTAGGGATTTTCGTAGAAGGGCCCAGCCATTGCCTGCTCCAACATCGCAGGTGACGTGAACTCCTTCGTGGTTATGTGGTGTGAGAGACCAACCCTCAGTATTTTGCACAAAGGTTGTAAACGCGGCGAGTACGCTATCTGCATAGACCGAGAAGTTTTCAACCGTTATGCAGGGGCGGAACTCTTTGGCTTCAGTAGGTTCTGGAAGATCTGCAATGAGGGACTCTATCGTACCCGTATTCGTGCGTTTGAGCTGGGCTATTTTGATTAGAATTTTTGCAATCTGGTAGGCTCCATCGTCCAGGAAGTAGTTCTCTTTGAGCGCGCCATGTCCTGAGGTTTCCATGGCGAGCCATGCCTCGTCGCCGTCGGCATTAAGACGAATGGCTTCGTTTATTACATTACGGTAGCCACGCTGGAAACGATGGTGGACGCCGCCGAGATGCTCTTCGATCCATCCCTTAAGTCCGCTTGATGTCACAGAGTCGGTTACAATTGTGGACCCAGGATGCTCTCCCAATATTATGGCCGCCATCAGTGCAATGAAACGATTTCGGTTGATGGGCTTTCCGTTTTTATCGACGGCTCCGGCACGATCGACATCGGTATCAAAGATGATTCCAAAGTCTGCATGGTTGTTGCGTACAGCAGCAATAATTGCAGCCATGGCATCATCGTCTTCGGGGTTGGGGATGTGGTTAGGAAAGGTTCCATCAGGCTCGAGGAACTGACTCCCTGTGGTATCCGCTCCAAGCGGATGGAGGACTTTGTCGACGAAGAAGCCACCCGCACCGTTGCCGGCATCCACAACAATGTTGAGGCCTTCTAAAGGTTGATCCAAGCTTGTCCCTGTTCGGATGACATTAACGAGATAGTTGGCGTAGTCATCCATTAATAGGGAGGGGGAAACGGTCGAAAGCGGAAGGCCTTCAAATTCGCCGGTTTCAGCAGCGAGCGACAAAATGCGGTTAATGTCCAGCTTCTCAAGACCGCCCTTGGAAATGAAGAACTTCATGCCGTTGCGATTAAAGGGGAGATGGCTCGCGGTAAGCATGATGGATCCATCATAGGCGTGATTCTCAAATACGGTGGACATGAACATTGCGGGTGTTGATGCAAGCCCGCAATCAAATACGCTACAGCCAGCTTTCTCCAGTCCCTGGAAGACGGCAGTCTTAATGAGTTCAGACGAAAGACGCGAGTCATGTCCAACGGCAACCTTAAGATTATGCTTTTCTGAACGCTCGGAAAGCCATTGGGCAAACGCAAATCCAATTGTACGGGCGATGGCTTCAGTGAATGTGACGGGTTGATTCTCAACACCGTCAATAGCGACGCCACGAATATCACTTCCATTTTGTAAACTAAACCACTTATCCATCATACAGCTCCATCTACATTCGTCTTGAAATAGGGTTCTTCCGCGAAAAGAGCGTTGCATACAAGCAGCGCCAAGAGGGCGGAGAAGACACCACGGTTTCGGGGTGACTCCTTTGATACAGTCGCCTTAGGTGCGCAGATTATGATTTCATCCTTTTCTTTCATAATGTGCATGAAACTCGGGATCTTCAATGCTGCGCAGCAGTTCACCGTCTTCAAAGATAACTAGGCGTTCCTTGCCGTCACCAATGGCACCGTGATCGACAATAGAGCAAATGCAGGTCTTCATTAGATGGGGGCCTCAGCGTCACTATTTCGACGCGTTGTACAATAATAACGACTCAGGTAGGTCCACCGTGGCACTACCACTGATTGAAGAGTAGTCTACCCCCCCCCGAACGCAACAGGAAAACATTTTTTGCTGAATCTGGAAATGTCGGTCTCTATGGTTTTGACATCGTGGGGATGGCTTGTGATACTTCCTGTGTCCTGCATCTCTTCCTGAAGCGAGGCCCCCTGTGCGAAAACGTCGACTCCTGATCTATCTTGCGCCTGCCATCATGGATATGGTGGTGGCACAGTTCTTCTTTGTTGATGTGGTCCGTCTCGCGCACATGCAATCGAGCGCTGTCGTCGTGGCGGGTGTGGTGACCGTGTGGGGCCTGATGTACCTGATTAGTTGCCTGCTGGTGGGGAAGGTGCTCACGGTGGCCAATTCGCCCCGGCTGATCCTGATGTCTTGCTTCGCTATGGCTGGCTTGAGTGTGCTGCACCTCTTGTTTCCCTCTATGGCGGGGATCTACGTGCTGATGGCATGCGCGGGGGTTGCGACTGCGCTCTTCTTCCCTGCCTTCCAGGTCTTCATGAAAGCCGTCGATGCTGCGCAGGCCTCGTCGGTGGCCTATTCAACCGGAATGTACACCTTTGCTTGGAGCATGGGCTTTGCCGTGGGGCCGTTTGTGGCCGGTTTTCTGCTTGAGTGCGGAACTACAGGGGAGGGCGGTGGCGAGACCGGTGGCTGGAAGTTGGCTTTTCTGTTCAGTGCGATGCTGTCCCTCATGACCGCCGGGCTGATTGCTTTTCTGAAGCACCTGCGCGAACATCCGGCGGCAGCGCCTGCGGATGCGGTTGCCGCTACCACGACCGAGGGGCAGCAGGTCATCAACTATGCGCGGATGCCGGATCTGGTCTGGCTGGGTTGGTTGGGCGGCGGAGTGGGTGTCCTTGTTCTGTCTGTGATCCGGGCCGTTTTCCCTGCCCGTGCTGTTGCTGTGTTAGAGCTTTCCGCTAGTGTGCAGGGGATGCTCTTCTTTCTGCTCAGTCTGACACAGGCCCTGGTGGGGCTGGCGAGTTGTCGCAGCCGATGGTGGATGTACCGGGCCGGGCCGGTGGTGCTGGCTGGACTGGCTGGCATCGTGGGCACTCTGTGTTTGGGATCAGCGGTTCCAAATTAGGAAATCTTCGAGTTGCGGGAGGGGCTTCG
>CAZNWT010000017.1:0-51978 GCA_964576795.1 uncultured Victivallales bacterium | reverse complement strand
CATGTCCGAAGCCCCTCCCGCAACTCGAAGATTTCCTAATTTGGAACCGCTGGGAGAAAAGCATTTTTCGATATTAGGCTCTGGGCAGTATTGTATTACAGGGTGGAGTGTGGAGAGTGGAGGGGGTCCCGTCCTGATAGTGGCTGTTGAAAAACGCGGCTCAGCGCCTGCGGCGAGATCTCTCGACAAGCTCGAGATGACAATTTCTTAGTAATGCAGCGTTGAGAAGGTGTCATTCCGAGCGAAGTCGAGGAATCTCGAGTTTTTCAACGTCACTCCACCCTCTATTCTCCACTCCCTACCGTCAACGCTCCTACACTCTCCACGCTCTACAGTCCACGCCTCAAGTGGGGTAAACAAGAAATCAGAAGCTTGATTTGCTCTGATAACATTGCCTGATCGAACAGCGCAATTTAGGATTTATGAAGATCAGTAGTCCTCATCGATGGTTTCGTCGCGCTGATAGATGGGCAATTGGCGATAGGGCACCGTGAAGGAGAGTATCATCATTGCCGTCGCATAAGGCCTGTCCCCTTTCTTGGATGCCCAACCATATGGACTCCACGCCCCGTTGTCATTCTGCCGCGGCAGATATGTTGTGTACATCCAGTGAGCAAAACTCTCCCAGAGTGCTTCACCGCGTTGAAATGCTGCCTGCGCATTGTAGTAGAGGGCATATTCTCGATGCCCAGAGGTATGGATCCTTGTGAAATTCTTGGACATCATTTCCGTTGCACGTGTCATCTCATCCGACTCGTGGTAGCCGGACAGTTCCAGGCACAATACGGCGAGTCCCGTCAGCGAAATAGAGTTACCATTAGGGACCTGATAGCCGAAGGATCCAGTATCGGGGTTCTGCTTAGTCAAAATATAATGAACAGCCCGTTCAATGTTCACATCAGGGATTCGTGCCCCATTCAGACGCGCCGAACGCAAGGCCATCAAGGCCCATCCGGAACAGGACAGATCGCTGTTGCCCGACCAGGGCTCGTATCGCCATCCGCCCACTGCCGAGGGAGATTTGTGCTTATTCTGGGCACTCAGGATAATGCCGATCGCCTTTGGCAACGCCACGTCCAATAGCCGCTGACGTTCGGGATCCACCATGCCGGACACCTCAGAGAGGAAAAGCGTTGAAATAGAATGTGAGTACATCCCTTCGGCGCCACTTTTATTCGAGTCGGACTGAATGTAACCGGTATTGTCCTGCTCGCGGAGCGCGAAATCGATACAGCGGTTGATGGTGGCTCCGTAGGGTCCGCGCCCCGGCGTATGACCTGCAGCCAGAAAAGCCATGCCGCACAGCGAGACCACGCCCGGCGTGTCGCCGAACCCCCCGGGGAACCGCCCGTTGGTTTGTTGGGCACCGGTCAGATAGTCTAGGCCGTGCGTCACCGCAGCCTCTACCTGCTCGGCGTACGGGGCCAATACGTCGGAGGTCGTCTGGGCCTGCGAGTTGAGGCCTGTACAGAGAAAGGTGCTTGCCAGGAGCGCCGCGCAAACACGGGTTCGAAATAAGCGTTGTGGCCGCCCCAAAGGCGACTGCTTTTGCGTCAGGTTAGTAGGATTCATCGATGGTTTCGTCGCGCTGATAGATTGGCAATTGGCGATAAGGCACCGTGAAGGATAGGATCATCATTGCTGTCGAATAAGGTATGTCCTTTCCCTGGGCTGCCCACGCCGCTGGACCCCACGCCCCGTTGTGTTTCTGTAGTGGAAGATATGTTGTGTACATCCAGTGAGCAAAACTCTCCCAGAGGGCTTCGCCGCGTTGAAATGCTGCCTGTGCATTGTAGTAGAGGGCATATTCTCTATGCTTGTGGGTCTGGATTTCTGTGAAATGCTTAGATATCATTTTCGTTGCACGTGTCATTTCCTCCGACTCATGGTAGCCAGACAGTTCCAGGCAGAGTACGGCGAGTCCCGTCAGCGTGATCGCCCCCCCGTGATTGCCCTGATAGCCGAAACCACCACTCTCGGGGTTCTGCATGGTCAGAATATACCGGACAGCCCGTTCAATGTTCACGTCCGGGATCTGTGTCCCATTCAGACGTGCCGATCGCAAGGCCATTAAAGCCCATCCTGAACAAGACAGGTCGCTGTCGCCCGACCAGGGATGGTACCGCCATCCGCCCGCAGCCGAGCCAGATCTTTTCCGATTCTGGGCGCTTAGGATAATGTCTGTCGCCTTTGGTAACGCCTCGTCCAATAGCCGCTGACGTGCGGGATCCACCATCCCGGATACCTCTGAGAGGAAAAGCGTTGAAATGGAATGCGAATACATCCCTTCGTTGCTACGGGTATTTGAATCGGACTGAATGTAACCGGTATTGTCCTGCTCGCGGAGTACGAAATCAATGCAGCGGTTGATGGTGGCGCTGTAGGGTCCGCCCCCGGGCGTATGACCTGCAGCCAGAAAAGCCATGCCGCACAGCGAGACCACACCCGGCGTGTTGCCGCATGCCCCTGGGAATCGACCGTCGGGTAGCTGGGAAACGGTCAGGTAGTTCAGTCCGAGCGTCACCGCGGCCTCTACCTGCTCGGCGTATGGGGCCAATATGTCGGAGGTCGTTTGGGCCTGCGAGTTGAGGCCTGTACAGAGGAAGGTGCTTGCCAGGAGCGCCGCGCAAACACGGGTTCGAAAAAAGCGCTGCGGCCACCCCAAAGGCGACTGCTTGTGCGTCAGGTCAGCCAAATCCCCGGGGATACCCAGATCATACATGGGTGAAACTTGGGGGTGATTGGTGTCGTGAATTTGCGAGGATTTCAACGCCCAACATCCAAGTGTGGAATTTTCTTCGTTGGGCGTTGGATGTTGGACGTTGGTTGTTGGGTGTTCGAATTGAAGTTTCATGTCAGCTTTCTATTCATGAGTATCCTCGCGAATGGGGCGGGTGAGCTCGGTCTGTGCGGCCAACTCGCGGAAATAGCTGTTTACCAGCTCGCGATAGTCCGGTGAAACGTCATCGGCTTCGGCGGCTTCGGCGCGGCGGCCTGCACTTTGCTTCGCTTTTATCCACTTCCCGAGCGCGGGATCCCGGGGTGTCGTTCCGGCGGAAATGCGTCCCGTATCGTTAGGGGATATCATGCCGGTGCCTATTCCCGGCACGGCAGTGTTGCCAATCTGGGGCGGCGTGCCCATGGCTGGCGGTGCCATCTGAGCTTCAGCCGCTTGGAGCGCCTCAGCCGCGGCACCGGCCTGCGCTGCTGCTGCCGGAACATTTCCCATTGCGGCCGCTTCAGCTGCTGCGGCGGCTTGTGCAGCAGCCTGTTGCATCGCTTCCTGCGAAGGCATCGGCGGGGCCGTGTTGAGTGCCTGCGCAAGCTGCTGTAGCTGCTCAGCCCCAGCTCGCATGGACTGGGCAGCGGCCTGAGCGGCGGCCTGACCCGGCGCTTGCGGCTGTGCCCCAGGCTCACCCTTACCTGGCGAGGCTGGCTCTGCGTCCCCTGGCTCACCCTGACCTGGCTCGGTAGGCTCTGCGCCGCCCGGTTCACCCTGATCTGGTTCGGCTGGTTCTGCCCCGCCTGGCTCACCCTGACCTGGCTCTGCAGGCTCTGCGCCCCCCGGTTCACCCTGACCCGGCTCGGCGGGGCTCTCAGCTTCGGCTCTTGCGGCAAGCATCTGCTCGGCTTGGGTCGCTTCGTGAGCCGCTTTCTTCAGTTCCCGAATCGCCGCATCGGTTTGTTCTGCCGATTCTTCTGTGAATGGGATTCCTTCGTTCATGCGCTCCTGCGCCTCGTGCGCCAACTCCCGTGCACGTTCGGCGACCATGGCCTGTGCCTCTGCCGCCGCGGCTTCAAGATCCTGTTCATCCAGCGCTCTCATGAATTCGTTCAGATGCGCCTGGTCGCGGGCAAGTTCCGCGGCTGCCGAATTGGGTATCTTGGCTGCTTCCATCTCGCTCCAGTCCTGTTCGGCTTCCTGCCCTGCTGCTCGGGCTGTTTCCATTTGCTCGTTCTCAAGGCCGGCGAGGGCGGCGCGGGCCTGTTCTAGTGCCTGCTGGGCGAGTTGGGCCTGCTGCGCGGCAGCCTGTGATTCGGGCTCTGCCGTCGCCTGGCGTTGCGCGGCTTCCGTGAGCACTTCAGCCTCAGACACAATCTGCGCCTGCTGCGCCTTGATTAACTCCTGCATGGCCTCGGAGCGATTTTCGTCCGTATCATCGGGGGCGGCGATACGCTCCTGCATGTCGGCAAGAGAAATAGCCTCCTTCGCCAAAGCATCGGCGGTCGCGGTTTGCTCCTGGATGCGTGCATCGCGCTCCTCCTCGAATGTCTTCGCAAGCTCTGCCAGGGCTTTTTGTTGATCTTGCCACGAGGCGTCGAGCAGGGGGGCTTCCGAGTTGACTTCCAATTTCGCCGTCTCCGCGAGCTTCGCCTGTTCGGCGGCCATATTGGCGGCCTTTGCTTCGAGCGCGTCTTCCGCCAGTTCGCGGTTGACATCCCGCTGCATGGCCGCCGCTTCGGTTGCGGTTTTCAGCAGTTGATCCTGCAGCGCTGCGAGCTTCGCCTCTTGCTCGTCCGAATCCGCCAGAAGCAGATCGTCCGCTGCCTTGCGCATGCGGGGCAATTCGTTGGCGGCGAAGTCACGAAGGGCCTCGCCTGCATCGGCCAAGGCGGTTGCGTCGACTGCTTCTGCCGCCTCTGTTAAGGCGGTTTCCAGTTGGAGCGCTTCCTTGCTGATCTCTGCCAGGGTCGACATCGTCTGCCGGTCCGTCACAGAGTCGATGGCGTCCATCATCTCCTGCCAGGTGCCGGTTTTTTCGACCGCCTCTGCGGCCACCTCGCTGAGATGCGCCTGGCTCTCTTTGGCGACCTGTTGTTCCCATGAAGATGCCTGGCGGTCTATTTCGACAATGAAGTTGTCACTCTTTGCAGGGTTGGGGCCAGAGAGGGCAGGCGAGCACGTATCTTTGACCTCAATGTAAAATGCGATACGAGTTACGTCTTGCATATCGTGTGCAGCCAGATCGAATGATGCCGAGCCGGTCCATCGTCCGGCCATGTCGCTTTCAGGCGTATGGAGTGGGGGGGGGATTAAAATTATCTGCTCTTGTCCACTCGGGTTGAATCGCGCCTTGAGCGTGGCGGACGCCACACCGAAATCATCGACGGCGATATAGGTAAGCTTCACGACTGCATCCGGTGGAAGGCGCAGGGGTTGGATTGTTGGCTCCGTGATGGAAACCACCGGATCTCGGTCCTGTCGGATAATGAAAGGATGCCGCTGAATGGTGCTTTCATAGCCGGCGGTGGACATTAGTTCAAAATGCCAGTTTGTGGTCATCGGTTGGGAATACACGGGCAAGCTCCAGCGCCAGAAAGGGCGGCCCTCTATCTGCGTCTCCTCGGGCTGATCATAGACGGTCTCGCCCACAACAAGCTTGCTCGGGCGGATTGGAATATTCACCGAGGCGAACACGTCTAGTGTCGTGCCGGCGACGCTATCAATGGTCCCTTCATTCCGTTGGCTCAGACGGGGTTCGAGCCCCGCATAGGCGGGATAGCTCTCACGTATCCAAAGCTCGGTGACGGTGGGCCTCGGGAAGGCTTGCACCGCGTAGCTTTGCGTTAATGCCCGGCCTGCCCGGATGCGGTAGTGGAACGATGAGGTGATGGTCGGAATGGTAATGGCGAATCGCGACCCTGGCGTATTCGTCGGGACGCGGCGCATGCTTTCTACCCATTCACTTTGTTTGTCGATCGTGGTGTGGAGTTCGGCCCGCAGCGTGCCGTCTTTATCCAGGATCGCCTCGATGGTGAGCGTCTCGCCGATGGCGATCCCAGTGTTGCCCGGTATAACGCGGATCCGCCCCGCATAGGCATTACCAATCTGGGAGAAAGGCACGACGGCGCGACCCATGAGACGGAACGTAGCAGCCGGCCAGTATGCGAATAGAACCAGATAGATGGCAAGGCAGCTCGCGAGTACGATCCCGAATCGCCTCGCCGTGCGCCAGGTGAACAAATGGGATGGGCTTATGATTGCAGCGTCTTGCATGGCTTCGCCGACAAGTCGTTGCACCAGTACCGTTGAATTGTTTCCCCGGCTAGCGCTGTCTTCATTGAGAAGTTGTACCGTTGAACTGATGCGTTCGTGAAGCCCGGGATTACGCGTCTCGATAGCGTGCGCGATGTCTAACCTGGAGAGGGGCATGGCAAGCGGTCGGTACAGGTACCAATACGCAATGGCACCCACGCTCGTAAAACCAGCCGCTGTCAGAAGCCACCGTGCCCCCGTCGGCAGTGCGACATGCAGCAGATCAACAGTCATGATGGCCAGCGTGACCAGCAGGATCCCCGACAGAACGGCCAGCGTACCTCGCAAAATCAGGATGCGCCGGATGCGGGAAACCGTCGAATCCAGCATGGTCCGGATTTCTTCGGGCAATTGTCCTGTGTCTTTGTGGGCTGGTGATGTCTTCATGGTAAGCCTCCTTTGCGGCGCAACAACCATTCGCTTGTGAGAAGCATAAGCATCAGCATCAGTAACAGCCAGTGATCCCAGAGTGTGACGTCTGCACGTTCGCGGAGCGTTTCCGTGGCGGGCCCGAACGCCGTCTCGAGCTCATCGCAGGCCGAGGGACGCAGAAGGCGCCCACCGCTGAGAGTGGCAATCTGCTCTGCGAGGGCATGGTCCGCAGTAAATGTCGAGAGTTCCACGGGATTGTGGGCGACCTCTACAATGAAATCGGTCTGTACCGGCGGGGCTGAGCTTTCCTGCAGGATATCAGTAACGGCAGCCCCCTGTAATTCGAGCTGGTAACGACCGGGCATCTGGAACGGTCCGACATTGGCTTCGTAGATGCCTTGTGACTGGGGACGGTAGTTTAGTCGTCGGGTTGAGACCTTATCGCCTTCGCGCGTGAGTACGACGCTGATCTTCGCTTCGGAAACAGGTGTGTAATCGGTTTGCAATACCCGTGCGATAACCTTTACGGCATCTCCCGGCGCGTAACGAATACGGTCGGTCCCGAGTCGCACCCAGGGGGTGCCCGCGCGAAGGTTTTCACCCGCTCCCCAATTGAGTACCTGCCCCCAGAATCGATGATGATAAATGTCGCCGATGCGATAGCGCAGTCGCCAGGTGCGGTCAAAATTAAGCATCATAACTTTGCCCATGCCATAAGGCTGGATAACGATCAGGCTGTTTCGCGCCTGTGCTTCGGTTACCGCTTTAATGCGTCGCAGTGCGGTTTCGACGTTCATGTCCGACAATGCGGCTTGCTCTGCTCTGTCGGCGGAAAGTGCGGCATAGGCGAGGACCGCGGCACCGGGTTTGACGCCCAGAACAGACTGTCGCCAGTAGGTGAGTGGCAGAGACTCCCATAGTGCTTCAGTGCGGGCCACGCTGGGAGAGAGCTGCATAATGGGGTGGCGGCGTCCTTCGGGGGTCAGTTGGATATGGAAGGCCCCACCCGGGCTCTCGAAGCGATTTACGTCTTCATTGTTGTACAAGACGGGTAGGAGCTCCCGCATGCGTTGACTCGTGTATCGGTGTGGCATCGCCTCCGGCCCTGCAATGACGACTAGCGCTGCGCCACGTTCTGAAACGCAGTCATGGATCATTTCCAAAACTGGTTCGGTGAGGGTTTCGGGGGAGAGGTCTCCGAGGATGATGACGTCGAATTTTCGCCATTCGCTTAAGTCTGCCGGCAACCGGTCGGCTTCGGCATCACCGAATGGGCGCGAGGCCGAGGCGTTGACGTGCGGCGTCGAGGAGGGGGCCGCGTCTTCCACCACTGGCAAGTGATCGGGCATGGTCAACACATACTGGAGGTGGACCGATTTATCGCGACCGAAGAACAGGTTGCGAAGGTAGCGAAACTCCCAGCGGGGTCGTCGATCGATAAGCAGCACGTTTGTCCGGTCTTCGGAGACTGCCGTTTCAAACTGCCAGGTGTTGTTCTCTGTCACGGTTTCGATCTCTGCCGGTACGAGTGTCAGTGTGTAGCGCGTGATTCCCCCTTCGGGAGGAACGTCGTTAAGACGCAGGGTGTTGCGATATTCATCCTCAGGAATTGGGAAGGTCCGGGTTTCGATGATCTGGCCTTCGCGAGCCAGTGTGAGGGTGGCCTCCTGTCCCCGAAACCCGTTGCATTTCAGGTGCACCTTCAGACCGAGGCGGTCGCCCTGGAGTATGGCCTGCGGGGCTTCAACATTCATGATGGCCATGTCGGGAAAGGAATGTTGGCTGCCGAAGGGTATCGTAAAGATGGGGGCTCCACGCGCACCCAGTGAGCGAGCGGCAGCGGAGAGGCCCTCTTGCCCGTTGTGTTGAAAGTCGCTCAGCAGGACGGCTCCAGCCAGACCCTCTTCTGGTATTTCGGAGAGGACGAAGTCAAGTGCCTTTGAGATATCGGTGCGCCGAGCGCTATCGCCCGAGAGTCCTGCCGCCTCGACGATATCGCTCGTCTCTCCGGCAGGTACCTCGCTCGGTCTACTTGAAAAGAGAATGCGATGTACGGTGTATCGCCTCATCAGTTCATCGATCAGCCCCTGACGCGAATCGGTCCCGTAGAGCAAGGCATCAGCGAACTGGGAGCGAGGCACTTCGGCCAATGCGTCTGCGGCTTTCCTTTGATCGACAGGTAGTTGTTCCAGGGTTGCACTGGCAAAAGCGTCCATCAACGGAATTGCAGCCTGTGACAGGTGTGACACATTCGTCAAAAGCTCCGCTGTGAGGCTGGAAATCGACTCCTGCCGGAGCGCTGTGTCGCCGGTATTTTCACGAAGCTCTTCCTCCAGCTTGGCTAAGGCGGCGGGGATATTGGATGCGCACCGTTGGCTGATCGAATCCGATAGTTCGCGGTATGCCGGTGAAAGGGATTCGCCGAGTGCCTGGTGAAGTTCCTCGATGGTGGTGGCAATGGCTTTACTCGCTGCCGCTAGGGATGATGCCGCCGTATTAAATTGTTCGGTGGAACGCTCTGAGGCATCCGCGCTGGCTGCCGTTTCTGCCAACCGGATCACTCGGAGCGTCTCGGTTGCTGCCGAGAGCTGGTGTTCTGCGACACGGAGGGCGTCAAAAGCCTGTGCGAGCAGGTTTAGCAACGGTTGCGGTGTGGGGTTGTCAATCGCGTAGAGTTCGAGTCGTTCCGCGGCACTCATCTGAGGGTCGCTGAAGCGCATCGAGTCCGAAACATCCTGGAGGAGCACAACGTGCCGATCTAGGCGGCGCATCACGAAACGTTCGTGTACCGGTTCGGCGAGCATGAACAGGATGCATGCAAGGATCGATACGCGGAGGAGGATGAGAGCGGTCCCCTTGCGGCGGGACACCAGATTGCACTCATGCCCGTACAGGAGCAGTGCCGTCTCGATTGCACCTGCACCAAAAAGGGCAAGCAGCGGTAGCGGTAGCTGGGTTCGCAGGGAAACCCCGCGATGCAACACCTGGTAGCAAAGCCAGAGTGCACAGGTCCCTGTCGCGGTTTGGGGGGCCAGTCGCCACCACCAGGAGGCGGGCGGGTTTCTTCGACGGCCCTGACGGCGTATTCCGTACCACGCGGCCAGTGCGGCCAGCGCGGCGAGCAACAGGACGATCATGGGGACGACTGCTGGAATGATATCGTTTCGGGCAAGGCTATTCATTCCGCTGCGTCCTGAGTTTGTCGAACTGCTCGGAGAAGCCGGCAGCCGGTTTGAGACGAGACTCGAAGGTGACTTCCGCTTCGGCCCCCACGCGCCGTTGACGGGAAATCCAGCGTGTCAACGCAATTTCGGCCACAGCCAGAAGGAAGGCGAGCGTTGCTAGTGGAAACCAGAGTTCCTGACCAAATTTCTGGCCGGCCAGGGCGTTCAAGAGTTGCTCCTGTGAATCGGTTTCTCGCCAGGCCACCTGTTCGCTCATCGCCTTTGTGTCGGCTTTGTCGAGCACAGCCAACATAATCTCCTGCGGATCCGTCCATAAGGCATAGGGGAGGGTGCCATCCTTGTCGAGCATACCTTCCATGAGAATGGCAAAAGGCGCAGGCAGGTCGACTTTAGTGATCCCGGCTTCCAGATTGGCGGGAGGTGTGATTGAGAGCCGCCCCCCCTCCGTTCGAAGTGGCACACGGAGCGACGGCTCCCCGGCTGACGTCGTGATTTTGACTGTAGGATATTGATCGGCCAAGTCCGATGCCTTAAGAACGGGGTGACACCAGGCGTTTGGTAGCAACATCGCTTCACCCCCCGGCGGGGTGACCTTTAGGCTAGCCTTGGCTTGGCCCCACTCTTCATCGAGAACAGCCATGAACCGATAATCCCGGTTCTGCTCAAGCTTGATCTCGGCGACCCCCTTCGATTCGATAATCATGTCGCCGTCGAGGCTTAGGCTCATTCGGTCATCCGCGTCTACTTCGAACGTGTAGATCCCGTCATCGGGCACGCGCAGTAGGCCAGTCCAAACGGCGGAGAAGTAGTTCTTGGGAACGTCACGATATGGACGACCACTACGCCAATTCACGTTGAGGGTCTTTTGCAGTAGTGCGGCATGCTCATGGAAGGTTTTTCCGATCCGGAACGATAGCATGAGATTGTTGAGGGCCGCGGCCTTGCGGTTTGCTGTTGCCAGAGGAAGATACAGCCCCGCTCCGGGGACCATGAGCTGATTGAATCCTTCGTCCTGAATGGCGGCGAGATGGACGACGAGTTGGTGAAGCAAGGGAACGAAGGCCCTTTGTTCGACCAGGTTGCCTGCCTGCTTGTCTAGGGCAAATGCCAGTTGAGTGACCTCGCCGCGCCCAACGGTATGGGTTACCAGCATGGGGTCGCCCGTATCCAGACGTCCCTCGACTCGAACGTCGGCGAGCGGTTGCAAGGGAATCAGCTCGCGAAACGCTGCGAATGATGTGAGGTCCAGGTGTTCTCCGGGGCCTCCAGGGGCTGTCAGCACCGGGTGTGTGAACGTGTCCGCTGCCGGTGAGGGGACGGGCCGGTCCTGCCGCGAGGCCTGAGTGAGATGCAGCGGGCCAATCTTGGCCGGTAGAACGGGTTTTCCGGCGACGCGCCAACTGGCATAAAAATTAGGTTCCGCCCTGCTTCCAAGCGCTGTGAGAAGGCTGCCTCCTTGCTCGATATAGCGGCCGAGTCTCTCCGCAAAGCGCCCTGGAAGGCGCGGTGCATCTGCGAGAATAACGAGGGAGTAGCGTTGCAGGTCAGCGATCGTGTCTGCCGCAGGGGCATCGACAATCGTGGGAAGAATCAGGTAGGGCGAGTCCGTGGCGGGCTGTTCGGATGTGCCGGACAGGAGCCGCTGGTGAAACGTCATGTCCGGGGCTAGGGCGAGGGCAATGTAGGCCGAGGCTCTGTCCATGAATCGGGGCGCCGGGTGTCCGTCAATCACCAGAACGGAAATGTGATCCAACGGCGTGATGACCCGATATGCTGTATTGTCCGTGTCGATATCGTCCTGCACCGCCAACTCTGCCTTAACGACATGCGCTTGACCGGCTGTGAAGCGGTGTCGAAACGTCAGCGTTCGAGTTTCCCCCGGTGCAAGGCGCCCGATTCCGGCGTCCCGGTAGACGGTATCGCTGGCGGTTAGTATTACGGCGTCCGGAGTCAAGGCCTCCGTTCCGCCGTTTAACAGAGTCACATCGATCGAGACGGGTCGGTCCGCCCCGATGAGATCGCGAGAGAAGGCGATGGCGCTAATGCCGCCGTTTCGGGTTGTTTCCGGACGCTTGATCCGTCTGTGAAGCACGGGAGGGCGGGATGGCAACTCATCGAACATTCCGCGGACTACTTTCCATCTGGCCGTGTCCCCCGGTGCCCATGCTGCACGCTGTCCGTCGGAGAAAATTATAATTTGCTTGGAGGGGTTGTTTCCATGAGCCAGGCTCAACGCCGCCGTTACAAGGCAGTCTTCGCCCTGCATACGTCCGCGTCCGGGCTTGAGTGAATGCAGGGCGGTGAGCAGTGTTTCGCGATCGACGATGGGGGAGGGCACAACCGCCTGAGGAGACCAGCCGCCAGCAATTAGACTGAAGGCCGTACTGGGATCGGACCGCTGGAGGATGTGCTCCACCTCTTGGACAGCATCTTCGAACAGGGACTGTCCGTCGGGTCGCAGACTCATGGAATCCGAGACATCGATGATCAGTGCCACATCGCGCCGCCCCTTGGTTCCGAAAATCTGGAAATGAAACCACTCTTGAAGGATGACGAAGGTGACCGCGATGCAAATCAGCAGGGCGGCTGTGGTGAACAGGCGTCGCCGCCATACCGGGTACCGCCACAGGGCGAAGGTTGCCCCGAAGATCATGATGGATACCAGAAGCATGGGAAGGACGATAAACCAGGATACGGATGAACCCGGGACGATAAAGGGGCGGGCGAGCGCGACCGCAAAAAGGGTAATCAGCAGACACCGTGCTACCAGTAGAAGCGTCTCTTCAAGGAGGATGCGTCGGCGCCGGGTTACCATGGAATTGCGCAGAAACTGCATCGCAGCCCATTCGGTAAGAGTTGCCGATTTTCGGTTGAGGATATGAATGATGATGGGAATCGCTATTCCCGCGGCACCCAGCAACAAAAATGTATTTAAGAAAATCATTTTGTACAATTGGTTGAAGTGAGTGCCGTGGGTGCAGACCACGATCACTCCGGTAACTATTTCTTTCCGCGGTGTCGTCGCATGATATAGCCGGCAAGCGTGTCACTGACATCATCCCGTGTGTTGACCGGGACGTAGTCAGCCTGCATGCGTCCGCATTCCCGGTTGAGTGTATCAATAAAGAGCTCTACCTGTTCCATGTATTGTGCCCGCAGCGCCGTGGGGTTTACGGCTAGTGGTTCCGCGACTCCTTCCATATCGCGGAATTCACAAAACCGTGAGAACGGCAGGTTGAGTTCTTCGTCTGCCATGACGTGCAGGACCAGCAATTCGTTTCGGTTGAAGTGGAAGTGATGCAAGGCCTGAATGATTGCATCGAGGTCGTCAAACAGATCGCTGATTAGGATGACAAGGCCGCGTTTTGGGATTCGTTCCGCGATTTCATGCAGGACCGGGGCCAGAGCACTCTCTCCTTCGGGTTTGGTTTCGCTCATTTGGGACAAGATCCGGCGCATTTGTGCTCCATGACTGCGAGGTGGAAGATAACACCGGAGCGATTTGTCGAAGGTTGCCAGCCCGACGGCATCCTGCTGTCGGATCAAGAGATAGGTCAGCATCGCTGCAAGGTGGCGGGCGCAGTCAAACTTTGAGAGGCACTGGCCATCAAGCGAAGTGGCTTTTGTTCCGGTATAGCGCATGGAGGCAGATGCATCCAGCAGGATGGTGGCTCTCAGATTGGTTTCTTCCGTAAACTCCTTAATGCAATAGCGGTCGGTGCGCCCATAGACGCGCCAATCCAGGGCACGCAGGTCGTCACCCGGGACATACAGCCGATGCGCGGCGAACTCGGTCGAGAATCCTTTCTGAGGGCTGCGGTGCCGACCGGACATACCCCCCTCCATGAAACGGCGTGCCAGAAATTCGAGGCGCGCCGCGGTCCGTGCGTGCTCATCCGGTAGAAGCCGCATGTAGTCCGGAGGTGATGATGTCTTTTGAGCCGGCATGATGTCCTTTCGTGGCCTACTACCAAATGTGGGAGCGCAGTCCTATATGTCAATCTCAGGACTGTTGTGTATGCCGGCAATCAACTCACGGATCACTTCATCACTTTTGATGCCGGCGGCTTCAGCATTGAAGGTGGTGAGCACCCGATGCCGCAACACGGGCAAGGCCATCGCGATTACGTCCTCGGTTGTGGCGTGATGGCTTCCGTGTAAAATGGCGTTTGCCTTGGCGGCTAGGATCAGGTAGATGCCTGCGCGTGGCCCGGCTCCCCACCCGATCATCTGTTTGACAATTTCCGGCGCATTGGGCTGCTCCGGACGCGTAGCCCGTACGATATTACGCGCAAAATCGATGACATGATCAGCAACGGGGACGCGTCGCACGACCTGCTGTAGTCGTAGTAGGTCTTCGGCATTCAAGACGGCCTCAAGCTGTGCCTTGTACGTACCTGTTACCTGCTTGATAATGCGGCTTTCCTCCTCCGCAGTGGGATAATCCAGCACAATATTGAACATGAAGCGGTCGAGTTGGGCCTCAGGCAGCGGATATGTTCCCTCTTGTTCAATTGGATTCTGCGTAGCCAAGACAAAAAATGGAGCGGGCAGGTGATGGCTGGTTTCTCCCACGGTGACGACGTGCTCCTGCATGGCTTCCAGCAGAGCGGCCTGTGTCTTCGGCGGTGTTCGGTTTATTTCGTCGGCCAAGACCATGTTCGAAAAAAGCGGCCCCTTCACAAACCGGAAGGATCGCCTGCCGCTTGTCTGATCTTCCTCGAGTACGGTGGTGCCTGTAATGTCGGACGGCATCAGGTCAGGCGTAAACTGGATGCGCTTGAAGCTCAGGTCCAGTACGTGGCTCAGGGTGCTGACCAGAAGCGTTTTCGCCAGACCGGGAACGCCAACCAGCAGGGCATGACCCCGGCAGAGAATGCTGACCAGAACCTGTTCGATCACCTTGTCCTGTCCCACAATTACTCGTGACAGCTGTTCCGTGATGCGGCTGTAGGCCTCGTTGAGTTCCTGTATCAAGGCGACATCGTCTGGCCCGCAACTGGGTATGGGGTGGGGGGCGTTGGCACTTGGCTTCACGTGTGCTTTGGGTGGCTTGATGGTGTCGGCGGAGGCCTTGGATGGCGTTTTACCCTTTGTGGTATCGTGCGCCCTGGCAGCCTCCTCGGATGTTATTTCCACGGGCACGTCGGCGGTGCTTTCGCTGATTGCCTCGCCGTTCATTCTGAACAGCAGTACGGCGTTTCCGACGGTGATTTCATCGCCATCATTCAACTTAGTGGCTTCTGTCGTGGTTCCGTTGACTGCTGTGCCGTTGGAACTGTTTATATTGTATATCCACCATCCCTCCGGCTCTTCGCGCAAGACGGCGTGGTGTTGCGACAGTAAGGGATCTGCGACGACAATGTTGCAGCTTGCGTGTCGACCGATCTGTATGTCTCCTTCACTCAAGGTGACAGTTTCCCCGGTGCGTTCTCCACTTTTGAATATTATACTGGCCATATCAACTGCTCCCCGTTCTTTCTCGACTTTCAGACCGGTCTCTTGACCCATTGGTGAACGCGGCCTGTTACCGTGCGTTCGTGCTTGTGTAATAGATAATTGGTCGTATTTCTGCGATCTAGTTTAAGGTATATTAAATGTATTGTATGAAGCGGTTTCCAACAATGAGAAATTCTGAGAATTCTAGGAATGGGAAGCAGTATTGGATCACGTGTGCACTCCCCAGCGTCTTCCCTGCTCTACGGCTGATAGATGCTGGCGCAGATATCGGGAGCCCGTGCCGTAGCGCAGGCATTTCGTGAACTGATCTGCGGCGGCCTCGTAATCGCCTCGCAGTTCGAGGAGTTGCCCCCGCAGCCAGGGAGAGGCTGGGGCGTACCAGGTTTCGTACTGCGTTACGGTTCGATCAATGAGGCGCAGTAGGCTGGGGGCTACCGTCCTGTCACCCCGTTCGGCCAGTGAGCAGAGCCCAGCATGATAACAGGATATGTCCGCTGTCAGGCGCAAGGCATATCGGGATTCGTTGATCACAATCGACGCACCTGCTCTAAACGATTCCTGTGCGGCGGCAAATCGGCCAGCTTCCAAGTGTAGCACGCCGCGCCAATAGGCGGCGGTCGGATTGCAGGGCCATTGCGGTTCGGCGATACCCAATCGTTCGGGGTAGGCTTCGACTGCCGCAAGGTAGCGCCACGCTGCCGTGCGCTGGCCGGTGGTCAATGCGTCCCGCAGAAGTTGCTCGGCACAGTGCCGGTACAGCATGTACCAGCGCGTTTCGCATTCCCACGGTACAATTGGTTTCCGGGACAGCAGTTGCCACGCGGCACGCGTTTTTCCGTTCTCATACAGAGCGAGGGAACGGTACTTGGTGTACCACTGCAGGTGCCGAACTGCGGGCGATGCCTTGTCGAGTGCTTGTTCGAGTGTCTGATAAGCATGCAAGTTCGCAAGCATTTCGCCGCATGCAACGAGAATGTCCCGATCAGCTGGGAGTGCGGCTAGGGCGCGCCGAATGTGGCTTAGCGCACGGTCTCTGTCGGCATCGATTCGCATGGCATGGCTGGCAAGTGCGAGATTTGCCGTGGGTTGATGTCTCGGGTCACGTAAGCATTTCTTGTAATGTGGGACGGCCGCGGTACCGGCACCTCGTCCGGCTAGCGCATCTGCCATCTGGGCCTCGTCGGTGGCATCCGTTTTGAAGCGGGCCTGCACCGCAGACTCGCACGCAAGCAGCGCGGTGGCCCGTTCGTCCCAGGGAGGGGCGTCAATCGCGTTCAGGATACGGCGGCCCTCTGGGAATAAGCCGCTACGCCAGAGACTTTCCCCGAGAAGGTAAAGCGCCTCACCACATGCAGGGCTTTGTTCGATTGCACGTTCCAGAAGAGCGCGGGCCGCCTGTTCGCGTCCGGTGGCAAGTAGCCGTTTGGCCTTCTTGAGATGGTCGGCTGCCGAACGTGGTTCTTGGCGCTGGTCTTTCATGAATGCCTCCGCGTTTGTGGCTACTTTCGAATCGGTCTTGCCGCGGAAAGGCCATTGAAAGGAACGGACGCACGTGTTGTCCACCCGGATTGCGCAAGCGGTTCCGTCTTGGACGGAATGCGGAAATGCGACAGTTTGGCCCGCTTGCAGCTCGTGTGACCAGGTCGTCTGGCCTGCAACGAACTGGATGTTCAGTGGACGTAGCGCGTAGAAAATCGGCGTCTCTCCGCGTGTTCCCATCACAAGATCGGCATTGGCCCATGTCAGTCCGCCGGTATCGGCAAAAGGTGCCCAGGTCGACGTGAAGGCAATGCGCTCGCCAGCCTGCATCATGGCGCGATGGTGCTGGGTGGGGGCAGCGCCGGCCTGAATTTCAATGTAGTTCCGGGAACGGTCAGAGAAAAGCCGCGAGAAATGGTGTAGCGGTTGTTTGCTTCCCCATGTGAAAAACTTCTTACCCGGAAGAACCGTCTGGCGCGCGCAATGCAGAAATCCGCATTCGGATGCATGCCGATAGCTCCCAAAGAACTCCTCATCGCATCCGAGGACGAAGCGATCATTTGCCGTCCACGCGTGGCGTAACCATGATGCATCTTCGCCGTCGATGACGGGCCACGGGGATGTGAGCGGTGGCTCAGAAGACAGGCAGCGATCGCCCCAGCATTGGAATTGCCAATCGTCCCCGGCCTCGATTCCGACATTTGCCCAGTAAGACCAGTCTCGAGCCAACTCAGTCGGGTTTTTCAGAACAACGTGCGTGAGAAAGCGTGCCTCCCCGGCGCGCAATTCCGTGTCGACCGTGATGCGTAGGCCCGTACGCTTGCACGTTCGCTCCATTCGCACAACCCCCCGTTCGGGGCTGGATTCGATGATGCGCAGCGAAACTGGCTTGACGGTTTCCTCATGATGTCCTGTCGGAAAATTGAATTCCAGCCCCCCGGGAATCCAGGCACCGGTCTTGCCCACAAGTCCCGGTTTGAGCACCTCCGGAACATACAGTGCATGGTGTCCTCGATTCAGATCGTAACATGAGAAGATCTTTCCCCCCAGTTCCGGCACGAGTTCAAGTCGCAGATGCGCATTCTCTATAACGATAACATCGAGTTGCCGCGACTGTCTGGGCCCACCGATGTGATCGTTGAGACGATAAGGGTAAAGATTGCGACCGGTTTCATCGAAGACGGAGTGCAGAGCGCGTTCCGGATAGATCTGATACGCGGGTATCGATATGACGGTCTTTTCGACGGTAACAGGTTGATGGTTGGGGATATTGTTCATATTATTCTTTACCTTTCAATGTGAACGCACCCGCCGAATCAGGCAGCCCGATCCAGAGTGAAGCCTCCGCGCGCTTTTTGATATAATATACATTAACTATAATTGTTGCAATCGAAGCAGATTGCAAGTAAAACCCTATCTCCTACATCATTGAGAGCGAGCTAACCTCTTTATAATGTTGGGTTCGAGACCGCAGTTGCAAACGTCATTGTGCGGCCTGTAGGTTTTTTAATGGAAAAGATAGGTAGACGGGCATACAGTGCTGCGTAAGTAAGACGTAATACAGGGGCATTGCCTGTAGACTGCGGGGGCTTTGAGGTCAAGGTCAGGGCGATTACTTGGGAACGTTAATTCGAATCATTATTCAGACAATCTTTATGTTTCAGTACGGTTGAAAATATGCAAAAAGCCCAATGGAAATTTGACATTGATCGCGAGAACGGGGCGCCGATCTATCGCCAGATCTATCTGAATTTGCGACACGCCATCATGAGTGGCGTCATACCTCCAGGAACAGCGTTTCCGACGCAGCAGGAATTCAGCGAGATTCTTGGAGTCAATCACATTACTTTCCGCAAGGCCATGGACCTACTCGGTAGCGAAAATCTGATCGACCGTCGGCAACGGGTGGGCACACTGGTGTCCGATCCATCTCATTGGCAGCCAGAGGCTCCGTTTCAGAGCATCGGCCTGTTGCTGTGGGATCAGGGGTCGGTAATTTCTGGAAACTACGCATCTGATCTCGTGGAGGATTTGCATCGTTGCGGAGAGGCCTCTGGATTGGAGGTCAAGAGGATTGATATTGATCCAGAGTGTGACGATTTGAACGCGATCATCGTTCAGGAGAAGCTCGGCGGCCTGATCAGTCTGGCGGCGAGAAAAAAATCGGTTATCCGGCAGCTCGAACGCGTGAACATTCCACTGGTAGCGTTGGAGCAACGGGTTTCCATACCGGGCGTTGATACGATTCTTATCGACAGCATCCCTGGTGAATACGAGGCCGTTCAGCATTTGATATCGTTGGGACACTGGGACATTGCATACGTCGGAGCACTTCTCCAGGACCGCGACCGCCCCTTTCCAAATAATTGGAAGATTGCGCAAGATTCGCCGCTGCGCATGACTGGATTCCGTCAAGCGCTGGAGGATGCTGGTATTCGTTACCGTCCCGACCGCGTCTACGAGATTCCCGTCGACGAGGAATCGGCTCACCAGTTAATCAGCACATTGAAGAGCCGCGGGCAGATTCCGACTGCCTTGTGTGCGTTTGACGACAAAGTGGCTCTTTACCTCAAGAAGGCATGCGAGGCGCACGAGTTGAGAATCCCTGACGACATCAGCTTGGTCGGGTTTGGCAACTTTGTGGGGCAGTCGATTCGGGGCGAGCTCGCAACGGTGGTGGTGGACTGGCCAAGAATGGCCCGAATGGCTGTGCGTCGCCTCTACGAGCAGATGCACAAAGGGGGCATGAGTGGATTTAATGTCACGGTGCATACTGAATTCAAGCCCGGATTTTCCGTCGCAGCCCCCCCCATCGTCCCGCCGCCTTTGGACTGATTTAATCGCGGCAGGAGTACCTTTCGCGCACCCTCCTCAGGCGGGCTGGCAGCATGTCGTGACGGATGCTTCTATCTTACAGCCCTTCACGTCAATTGTTTTCGGCAATGTTTGCGACGGAGCCTGCCCGAAAAGCCCCGTAGGGGTGGGATATACAAGCCCAGGGCGCTGCCTGGGGCTTGTATATATAGCCCTTTCAGGGCATAGACCCTTTTTGGATGGGCCCTAATCTGTCACCTTTGCCGAGAACTC
Organism: uncultured Victivallales bacterium; assembly: GCA_964576795.1. GTDB lineage: Bacteria > Verrucomicrobiota > Kiritimatiellia > UBA8416 > UBA8416 > JABGOW01. The sequence goes on along the minus strand of CAZNWT010000017.1, from coordinate 32,358 downwards.
CGATGATCCTCACCGTATGCATCCCGTGATCCGGCGTGTGCCGAGAGCACAACAAATGGTACCACCTTGAGCGAAGGACATACCCCCTTTGCGCGCAACCTCAATCGTTTTCCACCCCGTTCCATGGCAGTGACTAAAGAATCAGTCCCCCCACGATGAAGTTTTGCAAAATACGCTCTTGATATTTGAAAAACGGGTGTATACTATATGCATCGTTATTGGGTCGCGATGGCGACAAAACACGTCCTGTTCGGAGCAGAGACGACAAGCATCTGGACGAGGATTACGGAGTTTTGGGCATGTATCGGGAGAGATAGGAAACGATGACGACGAAGCATAAAAGTCAGAAGAAAACGTGGTCACGGGATGCTTACGGAAAAAACGAAATGATCCAGCGCTGGCGACCGCAATATAGCGATACTTATCTGAACAATCCACACAAGGGAACGGCGACGTTTCAGCGATTTGATGGGGACGCTCTTTACCCGACACTGGCTTGGAACGACAGTGAAGGGCCGCTCTGGTTCCGGCCTCCCCGTCGGGGGGTCCTGAGAAGTCACCTCTATCCTCCCTCGAGAGTGGCTTATTGCCGATGGCTCTGGAAGGTGCTCGAACCCGAGAAAGGAAATATTCGCTGGGATGTTTTCGATGGGGCACTGAAAGCGGCCGCTGAGCGGGGACAGACGCTTCAGATCCGAACACAGCCATTCATTCACGATACCACCCCAGAATGGTACTGGAAAGAGGGGGGCATCCCGCATCCCGCCGAATCGAAGGCGGCCGGGTATCCGATCCCGGATCACAATCACAAGGCTTATCTTCGCCATTGGGGAGATCATATTCGGGCTATTGGTGAGCGTTATGACGGACATCCGGCACTGGAGAGCGTCGATGTTGCCTACGGCGGACACTGCGGCGAGACCGGGGGAAACTGTCGGCGGAAGTATGCCGAACGCCTGGTCGATATCTATATGCAATCGTTTCCCAAAACACAGCTTGTCGGCATGCTTGGGACTCTGGGCAATGCCTACATGGCGGGAAAGCGCAGAGCGGTAGGATGGCGGGCTGATTGTTACGGTGACCTTCGTATAGATGGACGTGGGCAGGTTCCGGATGGACTAAACTGGAATCATATGTTCGAGGCATATCCGCTTGAGATGGAACGGGACGGTGTGATGGAGGCTTGGAAGCGTGCCCCGGTGACGCTCGAGACTTGCTGGACCGTGGCCTACTGGGAGAAGCAGGGATGGGACATCGATTGGATTCTCGAACAGGGATATAAGTATCACGCAACGTTCTTTATGCCGAAGAGCGTCTATATTCCGGAAGCGTGGATGGATAAGGTCATGGCGTTCAACAAGCGGCTGGGATATCGCTTTCATGTGCACAACATGATTCTTCCGCTCGAAGCGTCGCCCGGACAACGGTTGCGGTTCACTACGACAATCGATAATCGCGGCATCGCTCCCCTCTACCGGAGATACCGCTTTGCCGTCCGTTTTACACAAGGCAAGACGCGCTGTGTTGTCCCCTTCAAGCAGGACATCCGGAAGTGGCTACCAGACTTTACCACATTTACCGAATATATCCGGATGCCGGAAGGATTGCAGACAGGCGAGGTGACACTTCACTGTGCGATTATTGATGAACGCGATCAGCCGGTCGTGCGGTTTGCAACCGATGCTGTCGACAAGGATGGATGGCATCCGATGACGGGTATGGATGTTGTATAATCATAACCCTTTTGACTGTGTCCACCGCATACGGCCCACTCTGATTCCGGGCGCAGCAACCTTAAATTTCTGAGAAAGGAAAATAGCGATGCAAGAGACTAAGCAGGCACACGTGTCAGAAACGGCCGCAGCCTATGCGGTGGAACCGTATGTCAGGAATGAAGGATCGGTTGGCAATAAACGGATTGTTTTCATTGGGGCATCCTACAAGTTCGTGCACAAAGTGTTGCGAGACATGCTGTTGGTGGGAGGATTTGACGAGTGCGAGTTGGTGGTGCACGACATCGACCCAGTTCCGATGGATACGGTTGCACGGCTGCTTGAGCGCATTGTCGAACAAACCGGAAGCCGAATTCGTGTGCGGCGCACACTGGACCGCCGGGAGGCGCTAAAAGGGGCCGACGCGGCAGTACTGTCGATCACGACTGGCGGGGAAGAGAGCGATGCGCGGTCATGGGACGTGTGTCACAAATATGGAATTCCGGTGGGCATCGGCGATACGCTGGGCCCGGCGGCCTTCGCGCGAAACTTGCGGTCTGTTCCTGTTGTGGTGGATATTATTCGCGACATGGAGGAGTTGTGTCCAGATGCGGTTATGCTCAATTTCACCAATCCCTTGTCATGTCTGACCGCAGCCATGGCTCGTCGGCGAAGTATTCCAGCTTGGGGGTTGTGTCACTCGGCAGACGAAATGTACAGCTACTTTGCGACGGTTTTTGACTGTGAAAAGACCGAGATTGAGATGGACGTCGGCGGTGTCAATCATCAGTCGTTTGTTACGCGTTTGCTCGTAAACGGAGTTGACCGTACTGCAGAAATACAGAATGCGACAGAGGCAGCTCCGCAGCCACATGAGTCAGTCGAACTTCAGCAGGAGCTGTTTTCGATTCTGGGTGCATGGCCTTCGACGGGAGAAACGCATTTGGCTGAGTTTTATCCGTTTTACTTTACGCCGGAGCGAGTGAAACGTTTTGCTGGTCATATGAAGCTGCCCGCCCCGGAACGAGAAGCCTACGGCCGGCGTCCGTGCCCGCCGATTATCCAGCGTTGGGCTTCGGGACCAGCCCCGGTAGAGGACTTGCATCTGTTGACGACCGAACACGCGCACGAGTTGCTCTGGTCGGCGTTTACGGGGGCCCCGTTTTCGCGGATTCTGAACGTTCTGAACGCGGGTTATTTGATTCAGGGCATCCCCGAAGATGTCTGTGTTGAAGCTCTGGTCACGGTGGCTGGGAAAAAGGTCACCGGGCAGTCGATCGGATTGCCGCCAGCAGTCCACAGCTTGGTGCAACGTTGGACCACAATACAGGATTTAACGCTGACTGCTGCGCTCGATTGTAACCGAGATGCGGCGCGTCAGGCGCTCTTTCTCGATCCGCACCTCCGCGACCCCGCAACGATTGATCCGCTGCTGGATGATATGATCGTGGCGCTGGAGCCCTGGCTTCCGGCGCGATGGCACTCTGCAATGGCGTAATGATCATTTGCATTTTACAGAAGCGCAATTACAGAAAGGAAGAATGTGATGAAAGCCAAAGTGGACATGCCAATCTAGGTTCGTGTCAACGCGGTGGATTGTGCTTTTCTGGATAATATCAAGGGAACCGCCACGTTTGACCTCGTCTTGGAAACTCAGTACGAGAGCACGACCTACAGGATCGAGGCTGTCGTGGACACCAGCGACGGGAATGAACATCTCGTCACGTATAACCGTTTTTTTAATGATCCGAATGACGGACTTCCGAACAAACAAATGGAACATGATGTTCGTATACTGGGATGTCTTCTGGTACCCGCCGATGTGTGAGTTTGCCGTACAGAATCCTATGGCAAGAAACGCCTATGTGTGGGGGTATTTGGCAGCTCGGAAGGAATTGACGCCTGTGCGAATAATTGAGTGAACTCGACAAATGACAGCCGTGATACGGCTATCACTCGCGGGTTACTCAAGACGTTATGGAAGAAAAATGAAAAAACCAGAGATCATATACCTCCCCGACGAAGGCGTGGACGACGCCCTGGATCAGGAGCTCCGCGGCTTGTTGATGACCTGCTTTACGAAACCGCGAGACGTTGTCTTCAGAGACCGGCGCTACTTTCGCGAACCATACCCGCATCGCTGGGTCATGCGAAACATGCAAGGCGTACTTATTGCGCATATTGGTGTGCACGAGAAGAACGTTGAGGCCGAAGGCTCAACGTTTCGTATCGGCGGGATTTGTGAGGTATGCGTCCATCCTGAATGTAGGAAGCAAGGCTACGTCCGGCTGATGCTCGAATGCATCCATGATTGGTTGTTTAAGCATGATTATGAGTTCAGCGTTCTATTTGGCAATCCCCTCGTGTATGGCTCCTGTGGCTACGTACCGGTCTCCAACCTGTTCAATGGTGGTGGCGACGATGGCTGGAGTCAGGCAAAAGGCATGATGAAAGAACTGTCCGACACACCATGGCCAAGCAGCAAGGTGCTCATGCCTGGTCCAGTATTCTGAGAAAGAAAGGCACAATATCCGCATCGACACGTATTTTCTAAAGCTTCGCTTCGCTTGCTCTCGATAAACGGTAATACATACGTTCGAATCAAGACAGGAAGGGAAAACATGATGAGCCAAAAACCAAACATCGTAATGATTCTAGTCGACGACCTCGGTTACGGAGACTGCAGTTGTTATGGCCAAAAAGCATGGGCAACACCCAATATTGACCAGTTGGCCGCAGAGGGCATTCGCTTTACTGATTTTCACACCACAAGTCCGGTCTGTTCACCTGCCCGCACATCGGTTCTGACCGGCTTGCACTCGGGACACTTGCCAATCCGCCGTCTTGCCGACCCGTTCTTGCCCGATGATACACCAACCATCCCGAAGTTGCTCAAGCAAAGCGGTTATGTCAGCGCTTGCATAGGCAAGTACGGAGTGGGCAATGGTCAACCTGACGTGGATCCCATACGCAAGGGCTTCGACTATCACTATGGCTACAACTGTATGTGTCATGCGCATAACTACTATCCGCCCTTCTTGCGCGAGAATGGCATAAAAGTACCGTTGCGGAACAGGCCACCTGAGGGAGATACGAAGCAGTGGAAAACCGGTGTTGGGGTGGCCGAAGTCAAGGTCGACTACGCTCCCGATCTCATTGAAGACCGAGCTCTTGAATTCATCAACGACTGCAAGGATGTTCCTTTCTTTCTCTACTATTGCCCTACGATGCCGCATGCCAATAACGAAGGTGACGATACGCCCGATGGGATGGAGGTCGATACCTATGGTGACTTCGAAAGTCGTGACTGGTTACCCAACGAGAAAGGCTTTGCCAGGATGGTTCAGCGAATCGACATCACGGTGGGTAGAGTCATGGATACACTCAAAACCTTGGGTATTGCTGAGAACACGCTAGTTGTCTTCTCGAGCGATAACGGACCGCACAACGAGGGCGGCCACAGTGTGACCCGTTTCGATTCGGCTGGTGGATTTCAAGGCTACAAACGCAGCCTCCATGAAGGAGGCATACGCATTCCCTTTATCGCCAGGTGGCCCGGAACAATAGAACCTAAAGTCTCTAACCACATGGGTTACTTCCCAGACCTGCTGCCAACGTTCTGTGACATCGCAAACGTTAACTTCGATGGTGTAAGTGATGGAATCTCCATACTTCCTCTGCTAACCGGAAATGAGAGCAAACAGCAGTTGCACGAGTACCTGTATTTCGAATTCGAAGGACAGTTGGCTGTCAGGAAGGGGATGTGGAAGTACTACGTCAATCGCGAGGGAAAGGAGGCCCTCTTTGATTTGGGTGAGGACCGACATGAAGACACTGATGTGAGTTGCTTACAACAGGAGATCTTCTCCGAACTCAAGTCGTGTGTTGCGCGTGAGCATCAAAACTACACGCCTTCGCAAACCCCCGCTTACTATGATCCGCTGTATCACAGACTCAGGAACGAGACTTCAAAAGATTCCATACAGGCGACGCCAAATGGCGCACCTGATGGCAGACGTTTTTGAAAGGAAACATGAACGCGATACGAGAACGTTCAAGAACTCTTCCCGTCGTCAATGATGTTGATGTTTTGGTCTGTGGCGGCGGGCCTGCTGGAGTGGCCGCAGCCGTTGCGGCTGCACGGACGGGGGCGCGTACGAGTTTGATCGAGATGCACGGATCCCTGGGGGGAATCTGGACGATCGGTGGCATGGCTTATGTTTGCGGGATGCACGAATCGAAAGGCGGGATACTGCGGGAGATCCAGGATGCACTCAAGGGGCGCGGTGCTGTCGGCGCGTCTGGACTCGCGTTCGATATCGAACCGACAAAGCTATTTCTGGAGGATATGTGCCTTCATTCGGGGGTCAATATTCGGCTGCACACGCGTGTGGTGGCAGCGCAGTGCGATGAGTCCAACCGGTTGCCGCATGAGATCTCGTGGGAAGAAATACAGACGGCCGCGAAATAATGGAGAGTATTTGGTGAAAGCTGCGCTTTCAGTTCGAGCTTTATGCTTAACGTTAACAAAGGTATAGAATCATGACGAAACGTAACATTCTCCATTTTCATGCTGAGAGCTGGGACGGGCGCATGCTCGGTTGCCAAGAAATCCACCCGGCGATGGCGAAGGCAACGCCGAATATCGACAGGTTGGCAGCACAGGGCACTCTTTTTCAGAACGCCTACTGCACGAACCCAGTATGCTGCCCTTCGCGATCAAACATGCTGTCCGGGGCGTATACCCACAACTGTGAAAGTTGGAGCAACTTCAAGGGGCTGGAAACAGAGATGTGGACCTATGCGCAGGCTCTCCGGGAGACTCACCAGGTACTCTTGCTGGGCAAGCATTATGACTACTTGACGGGACACCATAGCGTAATGAATCGGGTTGCGGATCTCATTGAGCCGCTGAATACGGAGCAGTATCCTGTAATGGAGTGTGACGCTGCCCAAGCCTATTCCGTTGATCCAGGCCGCAACCGCCGTTTTCATACCGGTGAATGGTCGAGCGCTGATAAAGCGATCGAACTCATCCGTTCATGGCGTCCGGGCGACGCACCATTCTATATCTGCCTCAACCCCGGCCTAGTCCATGCCGCATTTCGAACAAACCAATATTGGTTGGACAAAATCCCCGAGGAATTAGTGGATGCGCCCCCCATGGACGAAAACAAGCACCCCGTTGAGCTGTACCAGAAGAAGTCCAAGGCATGGCGACATGGGCTTGAAGACGAAACCGTCAGGAGGGTGCGTCGCATCTACTTTGCGATGTGTGCAGAGGCTGATGCAATCGTCGGGGAGCTGATGTCCGCATTGGAGGAAGCCGACCTTTCAGACGAGACGACGTTCATCTTATCGAGTGACCATGGCGAGCTGGCGCTGGAGCATCAGCAGTACTACAAAATGAGCCTCCTCGAGGGATCGGCGCGCGTGCTCCTTGTCATGAGCGGACCGGATATCAAGCCCGGCCAGCGTATCGAAACCCCGGTATCACTGATTGACATGGCACCGACTATCTGTGAACTGGCGGGACTCAAGAAGCGCGATTGCTTCGACGGTGAATCGCTGTTGCCATTGGCCCGGGGAGACACCGGGCAGAGCCGAGGCTGGGCGCTCGCAAGCTATACGGGGGTAACGTCCAACACGATGTCCTGGATGCTACGCACGGGGGATTTCAAGCTGATTGTTTATGAGGGATATCCCTCACGTCTGTTCAATGTGCGAGAGGATCCCGGAGAGTTGAACGATATCATTGAACAGGAGCCGGAAACAGCGGAGGAACTACTCTCGATTCTTGATGGGGAGGTCGACCGAAAGGAGACGCTCAAGGTGTGGAATAATTACCGTAGGCACACGTTCGCTCAGTTCCGCCGTCAGGCGAAGCGAGGTCTGTATGTAGACAGTTCCTACTCGCTGCGTGAGAAGCCTTCGTCTGACTATATGGACATTATGAACAACGCCTTCACCGGCTGGAGCGAAGAAGATGAAGTCCGTGTTGTTAATTGGATAGGACAGAGATAAGACCTGCGACCCATCGCCTAGAGTCGACACCTCATGGCGTACGTGATGGGTGCCGTTAGGGATATGCAATAAACAAAATATGGAATATGGAGATGTGAGCCGTGGTTCAACACAGCGGCCGTCAACAACTTGCTATGAAACTAACTGATATTGACTTGGGCGGAGTCGGGTGTTTTCGGGAAGAGCCGGCATCATTCGGTATTGAAAACTACTTTTTGCAGCAGCCGTGGGATTATATCCTTGGCGATTCCCGCCTCTATTGGCGCATTCACCACAATGGCTGCGGATATATGCAGCGTGTCCCGCCAAGCGGAGAATACTGGCTGAATGCCACCGGCGAGTTCGATGTCCCGCCGTTTCAGGTATTTGTCGTGCCGCAGGGCGGAGATGTCATGACAGCCTTCACGAACTTCCGCGGCCCCCAGCGCGGTGACTCTTCTTGCGGAAATGCAACGACCCGCTTCCAGTGCAAGTGGTTCGTTCATAAGGCCTATTTTAATTGTGAGAGGGACGGTATACAGGTTGAAACTGAACTCGGAGTGGCCAAATCACTCCCCGCTGGCCTCATGCGTGTGACTATTACGAATCGTGACGACAAGGAACGCACCGTTTCCGTCATACCCCGCGTCATGCCTTTCCTGACCAGCCCACAGTCGGCAGCATGGGATATGCTATGGCTTTACCAGTCCACCCGTTACAAGAAGGACGAAAATACAGTCATGTTTCATATGGGCAGTCCGACGGGTGACCCCACCCAGCGGAAGCGAATCATGATGGTTGTTGACGGCGAGTTTGAGCGCATCTGTCTCAACGGTTCAAAATTCTGTGGACGCGGTTCCCGCACACGCCCGTTTGCGCTTTCACATTGGATGGAATGGGATGCGTGTGACGACGCTCTCATTTATGGGAAAACTCTGTTTGCCTCCTTCGCGCGCTACCTGACACTCGGGCCCGGTGAAAGCTGGTCGTTCGTAATGGGGCTTACCGATGAGGTCGAAGACAGCGCACCGCTTAAGAAAGCCATGGCGGATTTCGAAGGCGAGATGGAGAAAATGCGCCAGTGGAAGCTATCCAAGATGGCGCAGTTTTCGATTAAAACCCCCGACCTCGCATTCAACCGCTACGTCAATGAGTATCTTGCACTTCAGCAGCAGCTGATTCTTCGACGCGGCTGGCCTTGCGCGATGATGGGCGTCCGCGATTCTGCGCAGGACCACACGGGTGCTGTGATGTGGTACCCCGAGGAAACGAGGGTAATGCTACTGCAGATTCTTGAAATAGAGCGCAGCGATGGCTGGTTTGTGCGTCAGTTCTCAACCGACGGCCGCAAGGGCAGTCACGATACCAGGCCCTATGTCGATGCTGGGCTCTGGGTATGGGAGCTCATGTACGAGTATGTCACGCAGACTCGTGATTTTGACCTGCTTGGTGAAAAACTGGCATTCCTCGATTCTGACGAAGAGACGACCGTGCTGGATCATCTCGGGCGTCTTCTCGGTTATTACACGTTCCCGGCGAACGTGGGGGAGCACGGACTCTGCAAGATCATGGAGGGCGACTGGAACGATTCGGTCAACCGGGCCGGGCTCGAGGGCCGCGGTGAAAGCGTCATGGTGAGCTGTCATCTGGTCTACTGCCTCAAGCAGGCGGCTAAGCTTGCTGCCCACATTGGCTCACGTTCCGGTCTGCCGGATGAGCAGAGCTGTCTCGCTCTGGCCGGCACCATGCGCAAGGCTATTAGGAAAGCGGCTCTTAACGCGAAGGGCTATCTGAACGGCGTGTTTTCAGATAATGGAAAATGGTTCTTTTCCGACAAGGATCCGGACGGGTGTGAACGGTTCAATACACCGGTTAATGCGTTTGGTATCATTGCAGACATTTTCGAACCTTCCGAACTTCCTCCTCTGATCGAACGAATCAAGAGTCTGCGCCAGAGCTTTGGCTATCCGCTATTCACTCCTGCAATCGGTGAGCCTCCAATGGACGGACTCGGTCGTATTGGCAGCGGCGACCTGCCGCCTGGACTTGGCGAGAACGGCAGTGCTTACAATCACGGCAGCCACGGGTTCCTTGCGCGTGCAATGGCTGAATGCGGTGAGGGCGATCTCTATTACGATGTTATGCTCTGCCTCTTCCCCTATGACCAGGACCGGCATCCGATAGCGCAGTCGAAGACAGCTCCCTATGCGATCGTTAATGTTTACAAGAACGCACCGGATCGAGAAGGCGAGGGCGGAGATACGTTCTTCTCAGGCACAATATCTGTGGCCGTCCGTAACATATACCAAGGTCTCCTCGGTGTTCACGCAGAACCGAGCGGACTGAAGATCACACCGTGCCTTCCATCTGACTGGAATAAGATCTCCGGAAAGATCGTGTATGCCGGTCGGACACTGACGGTCGATGTCGAGCGTGCAGGTGATGGATACGCGGTCTCCGTTGACGGTGCCGCTCTAGATAATGGCTGGTACCCCGCCGCTTGGCGGCCTGTCGGACTTTGATCAATCGGATGAACTTTACACAAAATAAATAAGTCATGTTGTTAAGGATATGCAAAACGTTCACCTCATAAAGGAGAGCAAAAAATGGCAATACCAAATTATCTGAAAAGATACGCGCAACTCTATGCAACAGAACCGAGACAGGCCTCATTGGCCTGGTTCAAACAAGCCCGATATGGGTTGTTTCTCCACTATGGGCTCTATTCGCTGCTGGGAAGGCACGAGTGGGTCCAGCTGAATGAGACGATCCCGGTCTCGGAGTACGAAAAACTGGCCAACGACTTCAGTGCCGAGGGATTCGATGCGGATGCAATCGCCAGTTTTGCCGTTGATGCCGGTATGCAATACATCAACTTAACAACTCGACATCATGATTCCTTCTGTCTCTTCAAAACCAAAGAGACCCCCTTTAATTCTCTTAATGCCCCTTGCGGACGCGATCTGGTAGGCGAGCTCGCAGACGCTTGCGACCGGCACGGTCTGGGCTTGTGTCTCTACTATTCGCATGGACGCGACTGGCGGCATCCCCATGCACCAAACAACGACGAATGGGGCGGTGCAGCAAGGCCTGACTACGATCCACCCGAACCGTCATACGCCTATGGTGCAGATCATGATCTACAGCAGTACCTCGATTTCATGAAACGTCAGATTTCCGAATTGTTGACTCAGTATGGACCCATTGCCTCCATCTGGCTCGATGGCATTGCGGTTCCACTCAATGGCGATACTGACGCCTTTCGTTGCCAGGACCTCTACGATCACATTCATAGTATTCAGCCACAGGTTCTTGTTTCATACAAACAGGGAATCACGGGAACGGAAGACTATTTTGCACCCGAACACGGCGTGCCCGACAATAATCAGGACGCCAAGATAACAGGACAGATTGGAATGCATCCGAGCAAAGCAACTGAAGTGTGCACGACCATGTGCCCGGGAAGTTGGGGATACCTGAAAGACAAATCGGGGCAACACCTGACCGCAGAGCAGGTGTGGAAGAAGTTACAGGAAGCCTGCACCAAGGACTACAACCTGCTTCTGAACACGGGACCTCTGCCTGACGGTTCTCTGGATCCAGAAGATGTGGCGGTTCTCAGGACTGTCGGCGCGCGTCTTCGCACAGAGGACCTCATAGCGAAGCAGAATAACTGAATGGAAGGCTACGGCGATACATGAGAAACAGAGACGTGAAACGACCCAATGGGACCTCTGCGATCTCGGATAAGGTGGACCGCTGCGGCTTCGGTATCCACATTGATGACGTCCCTCATTTGGCCCAATTGGGTAATCGGGAGCTGGCTGAGTTGGGGTTCTTGGACGTAACGGCGGCACCGTTTGCGGCTGATTCAACAGGAAAAACAGATTCCACACTCGCCATTGCTGATGCGGTATTCTTCGCGCGCAATCATAAGCTCACGGTCTTCTTTCCCACAGGCGATTATCTGGTCAGCGACACGATCCGCTGCGAGGGCGGCTGGTCGGATCTGCGAACGACCAATCACAAATACTTTCCCTACTGCGAACTATGGGGCTGTGTTCTGATGGGAGACCAGCAAGGCGACGGCCGAGCGCGGATCATTCTCGCCGAGAGCGCTATGGGGTTCGGGAATCCGGAGCAGCCAAAACCAGTCCTGGACTATATCGCACGGGATTGGAATCGACGAACCCCAACGGCCCACCTCGAGGGTGGGTACGGTGCGACCAGCATGAACCAGTCGCTGATCGGTATCGATATTATGATCCGCCCTGATAACCCCGGTGCGGCTGCAGTCAGCTTTAATGCTGCGGAGGGCTGCACCATCCAGGATGCCACGTTCGAACTGGGCGATGCCTATACCGGCATTTTGGGCGGGCCAGGGTCCGGCGGAGCGGTTTATAACCTGCGTATCATCGGGGGGCAGATTGGCGCGGTGCTCAATAGTCCCCGTCCGCCGTGTACACTCGTGGCCTGTCGCATCGAGCATCCGTGCGAATCGGCCATCGATTACAGCCAGCGTGGCACACTGACTGTGGTGGGCTGCGAGTTTAGTCTGCCCCGCGGCGTGCCGGCGTTGCGCGTGTTGCCAGATCCGCCATCGCGCCTCTCCAGCGTGTCAGCGATTGATTGCCGGATCGAGTATCCTGCCGGCACCGCCCCGACCACAGGCATTGATACCGGCGGTTCAGTCTATCTGCGTGACATTTGGATGGAGAACACCAATGTCATTTGTCAGTCATCCGAGCATGCTGAAATCGGCCGGGGTGAGGCGGGGTGGACCCATGTTTTGGAAGCGGCCGTCCCTGCGCGTTTCCACGAGCCGATTGTGGCGAATCTATATGTTGACGGTGTTCAGCGAGAACACCCCATGATCACCACCGAGATTGGCGCTGCGCCGCCTGCGGATCTGCGCAGTCGGCATATATGGAAAGAAGCGCTCTTTCCCTGCTGGAACAGCCCGAATGCAGTCAACGTCAAGACAGCCTATGGTGCCGTTGGCGACGGTGAGACCGATGATACTACGGCGCTGCAGCGGGCGGTCGACGATCATGACATCGTATTCCTGCCACATGGTGCCTACCGTGTGAGTCGAACACTACATCTCAAGCCGAACACCAAACTCCTGGGGGTGCACGCTCCATACAGCATGATAGCGCCGATGATGACGGAAGGCGGCGATTTCTGCGATCCGAAGAATCCACAGCCCGTTCTGAGCACCGCAAACACTGCCGACGCAGATACACAACTTGCGTGGTTTAGCGTCTTCATGCCGCGTGAGTTGGCGCACGGCGCATACATGTTGGATTGGAAATGTGGCGGCGACTCACGCCTGCGTTGCGTCTTCCCTATTACCGGATACACGATCAACGACCTCGAGCCATTATCGAAAGGCATCTATCCGTGGCACAATTGGTCTTGGCGCGACTTTGAGTTTCCAAATGCAACCGGCGCCGTAAAACACTATACGCAAGACAATGCATTGTCCGACCATGCGGACATAGATCCGCCCGGCTTAGACAAAGAAGCAATGCCTGATTGGCCGCTCACCCGGGTGCGTGGTTTCGGCGCCGGTGGATGGTATCCGTTTATGGCGCTCGATGGCCGAAGTCACGGCCCCAACTATCGGCGCATTTTGGTCGAGAACTGTCGGGGACCTTTCAAGATCTATCATGCGCACCTGCAGTATTGTCGTGGGAAAGCTGAGATGGAAATCAGCAATTCGCAGAATGTAGCCGTTTATGGCATCAAGAACGAGAAGGACGCTATCGTGGTATGGGTACATGATAGTCAAGGTGTGCTTGTGTCCGGTTTCGGGGGAGTCGGCAAGCGCAATTCCGATTGTAAGGTCCTGATCGAAAACTGTAGCGACGTCGTCTTTGCCAATCTCGTCGATGATTCATTTGATGGTGATTTCAAGCTCAAGCCCGACGCGCATCTCCCGCAGGTGCGCGAGGTTACTCCAGACGGTACCGTCGTCGTTACGCCCCCGTTCGATAAGGTCGCACTGTACAAGCGCACGTGAACATTACTCGACAGAACTGCGTCACGCTGGCGCCTCTTGAAATGATGGAAAGGACAACTTATTAGCATGACAACAAGACGACCCAATATAGTGTTTATCCTGTCTGATGACCAGGGCCCGTGGGCTATGGGATGCGCTGGCAACTCGGAAATAGAAACACCGAACCTAGACCGCCTTGCGGCCACGGGCATGAGGTTCGAGAACTTCTTCTGCGCCAGCCCTGTCTGCTCTCCTGCACGAGCTACACTCCTGACAGGCCGTATCCCCTCGCAGCATGGGGTACATGACTGGATCGCCGTCGGGGATACGACTGCGAAATACGAACCGGCGGGTAACGGCGAAAAGATCGAATATCTCAAGAATCAGATCGGCTACACGGACCTTTTGTCCGCAGCCGGTTACCGCTGCGGAATGAGCGGAAAGTGGCATTTGGGCGATACTCACCATCGACAGAAAAGTTTTGAATATTGGGAAGTCCATGCTAAAGGGGGCGGTCCTTACTTCAATGCGCCCATGATACGCAATGGTGAGGTCTATGAGGAATCTGGCTATGTCACCGATGTGATTACAGACAATGCCCTTCGATGGTTAGAGGAACAGAAGCCCTCCGCCGATGCTCCGTTCTACCTAAGTGTTCATTATACGGCCCCCCATTCGCCGTGGTCTCGCGAAAACCATCCCGCTGACCTATATGACCGTTACTATAATGACTGTCCGTTCCAATCTGTGCCCGAAAATCTCTCGCCGCCCGAATGGGTTCGGCACCTTTCTATACCTGTGGAGACTGCTGAGCAGCGCCGCGCTCATCTGAGTGGCTACTATGCCGCCGTAACGGGCATGGACAGGAATATTGGAAGACTGATTGACTGGCTTGAAGCTAACGACTTGCGTGATGACACCATGATTGTCTTCACCAGTGACAACGGAATGAACATGGGGCACCACGGCGTGTACGGAAAAGGAAATGCCACGTATCCACTCAACATGTTCGAGGAGTCTGTGAAGGTCCCTTTCATCGTATCCGATCCCAGCCTTGTTGCTCAGGGAACCGTGAACAGCGATCTGGTCAGCCAGTACGATTTCATGCCGACATTGCTTGATTACGTCGCTGTCGACAACCCGATGGGCGAGGCGTTACCGGGGAAAAGTTTTGCAGACGTCCTGCGAGGGCGTGAGCTGAAAGCGGATTCGCACATTGTTGTATTTGATGAATACGGGCCGGTTCGTATGATCAGAAATCGGGAATGGAAGTACGTCCACAGATTCAACGATGGACCCAACGAACTGTACGACTTAAGACATGATCCTGCCGAGCAGCACAATCTGTCCGAGAATGTAGATTACCATACGGTTGAGGGTGACTTGCACGAGCGTCTGACGGAATGGTTCTCTCAATACGTTGATCCAGAACGTGATGGTGCAAACGAATTTGTTACTGGCTCCGGGCAGCTTGGATTATGTGGTTCGGATTTGGAAGAACGCCCTGCTTTTTCGTCGTCAAGGGTGGACAAGATCTTGGGGGAGAAAAAGGAGTCTGATGGACGATAACGGGCGAGAAGGCATTTAACTAAAGGATAACCTCATGGACAAACGACCGAATATTCTCTTCTGTCTGGCCGACGATGCTGGCATGCACTTTGGCGCCTATGGCTGCACCTGGGTCAAGACACCGGCATTCGACCGTGTTGCTGGCGAGGGTCTGTTGTTTCAACAGGCCTATACATGCAACGCCAAATGCGCCCCGTCGCGAGCTGCCATCTTGACTGGGCGGAACTCTTGGCAGTTGAAGGATGCCGCAAATCACCAATGCTACTTCCCTGCGGAATTCAAGACGGTATTCGAGGAATTGTCTGATCAGGGGTATCATGTGGGACATACCGCCAAAGGCTGGGCACCCGGTGATCCGGGCATGGTTGAGGGCGCGCCACGCAAACTCACCGGCCCCAGTTACAATCAGGAGACGTGTACTGCTCCCACAAGTTGCATGAACTCGTGTGACTACGCTGCAAACTTCGAGGCGTTTCTGACTGACAACGCTGACGACGTGCCGTTCTGCTTCTGGTACGGTTGCACGGAGCCCCATCGGGGCTACGCGTACCGCTCTGGCATCGAAAAGAACCATCACAAGCCCGAAGACATTGATCATGTCTATGGCATCTGGCCGGACAATGAAGTCGTCCGTACAGACCTGCTGGATTATGGTTTTGAAATCGAACACTTTGACAGTCACCTGGGCCGAATGCTAACGATCCTTGAAGAGCGAGGGGAACTGGCGAACACGCTGGTTGTGGTGACATCAGACAACGGCATGCCGTTTCCGCGGGCCAAAGGGCAGGAATATTATTATTCCAACCACCTTCCTTTGGCGATCATGTGGCCGGAGGGCATCATGAATCCCGGTCGCACGGTTTCTGACATGATCAGTTTCATCGACTTCGCTCCGACCTTTCTCGAGTGCGCGGGCATCGAACAGAGGCTGATGGGGTTGTCGCCGATCACAGGCAAGAGTCTTATGAATATCTTCCAGTCCGAGTCTGGTGGCATTATTGATCCCTCCCGTGATCATGTCTTGATTGGCAAGGAGCGGCACGATCTGGGCCGCCCAGGCGATGTCGGCTATCCGATCCGTGGCATGTTCAAAGGAGACTTCCTATACCTGCAGAATTTTGAAGCCGATCGCTGGCCTACAGGGAACCCGGAGACCGGTTACATGAACTGTGATGGGAGCCCGACCAAAACCGAGATCTTGAAACTCCGCAATGATCCCAGAGACGGAAAATACTGGACTTGGGCATTCGCCAAACGGCTCGCTAGGGAGTTGTACAACGTACGAACGGACTCCGACTGCCTGCGCAATTTGGCCGATGATCCGGAGTCCATCCCCATTTGCGAATCTATGGCCCGCCAGTTATTGATGGAACTTCGCGAACAGGGGGATCCTCGCATCACCGGGTCTGGCGCACCGTTGGACGAAAACCCGACCGACGTTGTAAAGCTCAGAGATTACCACGCACGCTTCTTGAAAGGAGAAGTCGGAGTGGCAGGTTGGATCAATGCCGAAGATGTACAAGACCCGTAGGGAGAAGAGGAGCCCACACGGGCATCCAGGCCGCTCCGCAATAGCGCCGAAGCATGGGGATATGCAATGAACAACAGAAATGATGGAGTAGCCCGCGCGCATAAACGCAAGCGTTAACATCAGAAAGGAATGATGGGAATGAATTCGAGAGAGGTTATTCGGCGTTGTATAGAGTTCCGCGACCCGCCGCGAATAGGTCTCCACTTCGAGGTGATGCCGATTGAAGGTAAGACGTGGCCTATCAGTGATTTTGTCCATGTTGGATATGCTCCAGATTCTGATCGTCCTTGCGCCTGTGGAGAAGATGAGTGGAGCCGGAAACGGACGTCATTTGACCCGACAGGTGAGAACATGGGGCAGGTGAAAACCCATCCCCTTGGTGATGGCTGGCATCAACTTGACACCTATCCGTTTCCCGACTTCTCGAAACCAGCACGCTATGTGCACTTGCCTGCGGATGTTGATCGAGCGCATGCGGACGGAAAGTACGTATACGGACACATTCCGTCGTTGATGCTGCTTCCGGCAGACCTGCGGGGGATGGAAAATTGGTTTCTGGATCATATCCTCGAGAGTGATCAATTGAGTCGTTTGCTCGACATGATTGTTGATGCCCGTCTTCAGATCATTGAGGCCTATGCGACGGCGGGAGTCGATGGTGTGATTACGTGGGATGATATGGGAACCAATGATAGCGCGATGGTGAGTCCCGATATCTTTCGCAGCATCTACTTTCCCCGCTACAAGAAGACGTGCGATGTTTTGCATGAACACGATATGCATTTCATTCACCATTGTTGCGGACAAGTGCGAGACTATATGGGGATGTTTATCGAGGCGGGGTGCGACGTCATTCAGCTGGATCAACCCCGCCTTATGGGGATCGACTGGCTCGCAGAGCATTTTGGAGGAAAGCTCACGTTTTGGAATCCGGTTGATATTCAACGCACGATTGGTAAGGGGAATCTGTTGGAAATCGAAGATGAGGCGCACCACCAAGTTTGGGCCTTCGGGAAGCATGGAGGTGGATTCATGGTGAAGGCTTATGAGCAACCCAACGCGATAGGCATGACTCAGGAGGAGTCGGAAGCGCAGTATCAAGCATTCATGAAACACGCCACGTACCCACTGATCCCATACAAGGGACACGGGCTGATTTTATAACGCCAAAGAGGAACTGAGACCATTATGAAGCAACCCAATGTACTTTGGATCATGTCTGATCAGCACAATGCGCGATGCATGAGTTGTACCGGTCATCCTGTCGTCAAAACACCGAGCCTTGACCGTATCGCGTCGCGCGGCGTTCATTTCACCTCGGCATTCGCGAATAATCCAATATGCTCACCGTCACGCATTTCGTTTATGACCGGCCAGTATATCCACTCTCATGGAATGCTGAGTAACAGCCATTCAGAATACGAGGTCGCGAATCCCGATACATTGGCATGTGTTTTTCGCCGCAGCGGCTATCAGACGGCATTGATCGGGAAGTCGCATATGGTTCGCAAGTGGGACCAGGATGGATTCGAGCACATCCGCTACACCGACCTGTGTGATTCATTGTTCACGGATCCACTCGAAACACACTATTTTCGATACCTCGTTGATAAGGGACTTGGCGACCTCTATGAGGAGGGCTCTCCCGCCAAGGGCGATCCTGGGCCTCTTGACGGCAGCCGCCCCGCACACCTGCCGTACGAACACACCATAGAGCGTTTCACAGGACGCGAATCCTTGGCCTTCTTGAGAAACCGGGATACTGAACGCCCTTTTTTCCTGCAGATGAGTTTCCAGCGACCGCATGATCCGATCACGCCATCCGAGGAGCACTTCGGCATGTATGACCCGGACTCCATTCCGCTACCTGACAATGCCATTGACTGGTTCGAAAACAAGTTCAGTGGAAAACCCGCGTTTATGCAGAAGCTGCTCTCAACCCACTCGGTCTACCCCATGGCAGATCAAAATCCGTCCCGACTCCGACGGGCGATGGCAAGCTACTTTGCCCTGATCTCAGTGATCGATTCAGAGATTGGGCTGGTTCTGGATCAGCTCGAGGAATCTGGTGAACTCGATAGTACGGTCGTTTTCTACACCGCTGACCACGGCGACTTCGCTGGCGAACATGGACTCATGCTCAAGAATCTGGGTATCTATGACTCGATTCAACGCATTCCGTTTATTCTAAGTTGGCCCGGAGGACCACATGGGATCACGTGCGATAAGACCGTGGAATCTGTTGATTGGTATACAACGCTTTGCTCACTCTGCGGAATTGATCAGCCCGAGGGTAGAGATGGAACAGATTTGGTGCCGGTCGTGGCCGGAAACCACGACGGTCGTGATGCGGCGTTCTGCGAATGGGAGTGGCCAAATCCTGGCGGGCGTATATCGTCGATCCGAAATGACAAGTACCGCCTCGTCTCCTATGAGGCCCTTCCAGATGGCGAGCTCTATGATCAGGTCAACGATCCAGGCGAAATTCACAACCTCTGGAACGCGCCGGAACACACGGCCAATCGTGACGAACTGTTATTACGCCTCCATGCGTTTTCGCATGATTATGAGGCGGTGACGAATATGCAGCGGGATGTGCGGATCGGAGAACAATGTCGTGACACGCCGAAATGTCTCATTCAGAAACAGGCCATCAAGTGGACTGAGGTCCTCAGAAGGCACCCCGAACTGGAAAACCACTGTACGATCGTCCCTTCTTGATAAATCGCAGAAAACGGGTACCCTTGATAAATAAATAATGGTACTAGAGTTGCAGATTGTCCTGGATGTTTGGTGTTAGTGAGAAAGTGAGCCCTATGCAAAATAACAAACCAACTTTGTCATATGAGCGCGACTTAGCCGTTCGTCATCAACCTGATGTGCTTGTCGTCGGGGGTGGACCTGCTGGCATTGCTGCCGCACTGGCGGTTGCCAGGCAGGGGGTATCTGTTCGTCTGATTGAATCTCATAGTTGCCTGGGGGGAATGGGTACGGCGGGAATGGTTCCCGCTTTTATGCAGTTTACCGACGGCGTGAATTTTCTTGCAGGTGGCATTGGGCAAGAGGTGCTTGACGCTCTTCGAGAGGCGGGCGGTAGCGTGCCGCCAGACGGCATGAGCATTCGAGCTGAAGTTCTCAAACGTGTCTATGACGATTTGCTTACCACTGCCGGGATCCCCTTTACTTTTCACACTCAGCTTGTGGATATCAGCCTTGAGAAGGGGCACGTGCACGAGGCCATCTGCGCCGGAAAGTCTGGCTTGTTCGCCATCAAAGCAAAGGTGTTCGTGGACTGTACTGGTGACGGAGATGTGGCGGCCTTTGCCGGAGCGCCGTACGATAAAGGCGACGCAGACGGGAACATGATGCCCGGCACCTTGTGCAGTTTGTGGGCAGGAATCGATTGGAAGCGGTTTCGCGAGTCGGGTCTCGGCGCGGGAAACAGCCGTATCGAAGAGGCATTCAAGGACGGGGTCTTTTCGCTGGAAGATCGACATCTGCCGGGAATGTGGTGCTTGGATGACTCCCTTGGCGGCGGGAACATTGGTCACACATTCGATCTGGATGGAACAGACGAGGATTCACTTACCCGCGCATACCTCTGGGGCAGAAAGTCACTGCAAGAGTATGAGTGCTACTACAAAAACTATCTCAAAGGCTTCGAGAAGATGCAACTCGTCGCCACCGGTTCTCTTCTGGGGGTACGGGAGACCCGGCGTATCACGGGCGATTATGTTCTGAACATTGACGATTTCAAGAACCGCGCTGTGTTCGATGATGAAATCGGACGGTATTCTTATCCCGTAGACATTCACATTGCGAAACCGGACAAGGAAAGTTACGACGCGTTTCATAAGGAGTTCACCACTATGCGCCTCGGCAAGGGCGAAAGTTACGGTATTCCATACCGCACCCTGACTCCCAAGCATCTGAAGAACGTCCTGGTGGCGGGTCGCTGTGTGAGTACAGACAGGAACATGCAAGCGTCCATCCGTGTCATGCCCGGCTGCTATATCACCGGGCAGGCTGCCGGCGTTGCGGCTGCCATGGCCATACAGACTGAGACGGACACCCGAGGTATCAGCATCAAGGATCTGCAATCAAGACTGAAGGCTATGGGTGCTTATCTCCCAAATTCCAAATAATTGTTGGACACAAGACACTCTCAAGATTTGTTGTGACATACGTTGA
Source organism: uncultured Victivallales bacterium (assembly GCA_964576795.1). Lineage (GTDB taxonomy): Bacteria > Verrucomicrobiota > Kiritimatiellia > UBA8416 > UBA8416 > JABGOW01. The sequence continues at coordinate 11,348 of CAZNWT010000017.1, read as the reverse complement.
GGATGCTTCCTCTCTCCGGAGCCACGCTCGCTAGAGCGTGGATGAACGTGGGGTGGCGGATGTTGTGGACCAAGTGTGAGTGCATGGCTCCTGATTTGGTCTTTGCTATCCTCTTGTTTCACGCAATCCACGGTCCCTCCTTCGTGCTGCGCACAATGGAGGGGGGCGGGCTTGGCGTCGCAGCTGCGGAGATCCCAAGCTTAACGGTTATCGTGCAAAGACAGCGTAATCTGTCATCCCGAGCTTGCCGAGGGATCTCTGCCCAACCCGCAACCCGCAGATCCCTCGACTTCGCTCGGAATGACACCTGCAGGGCTATTGTATTTCGTAACGAATTGTCATGCTGAGCTTGTCGAAGCATCTCGCCGAAGGCGCCGCTGAGAGTTTTCAACAGCCACTAGAGTTTTGACCCCATGCAGTTCAACCCCTTATGGACGCCAAAACGAAACAAGTGTTAAAGGTCCTCTGATTTCTGACTTCTGGGTTTTGCGATGGGACAGCGCAGAACGCACTTGCGAAATAGGCCTTGTTCCGCGGTCTGTGGTTCGTTACGTTATAGCTATCGTTAATATATATTAATTAAGCGTTACAGCAAAATCAACTAACCAAGAAGGAATTGCAATGAAGAAAGTAGGGGTTCTGCTGACGGGGCTGGCGCTGATCGTGGTGGTAGTGATCGGGATCATGCGGTTTGGGGCATCAAGGGTACGTATGGAGACATTACAGCGCAAGGCGCAACTGGTGGAGGCCGTGATGAGCGGCACCCATGCGCATCAGGTGTTGTTGCTGCGACAACGGGGCGTTTCCATTCCGCCTGCATTTGAAACCGACGCATCGGAAGCGGAACTGCGGGCTATGGTGGCGCAGCAGGAGTTGCTTTTGTCCCAGCCAATTTCGGCGCTGACGAGTTGGATCACCGGCACGGAGAAGGAAGGGGAGCCCGGAAAGCAAGTGGCGGCATTATTGGCTGCCGATGTGCGTACGCCAGTATCACCTGGAAATCTTCTGGCCGACTGGTTTACGGCGAATACCTCGGTCGATGCCCTGTCTGTTCGGTCCGTGGCATCGGTGATGCAGACCATGCTGGATGTGGAACGCGATGCTGACGAGGTGCAGTCCCTGTATGGCCTTTACGTGGCACTTGGATTGCCTGTGCATCTGGCGCAGCTTGGGCTGGATGAGAGTGAACCTGGGTTGCAGAATTTCGGCAAAGCGGTTTCCGCAGTATGGAAAGATGTCCCGTTTGACACGGATGCGGCTACTGTGACGATGTTGGGCACGAAAATGAAGAACTGGGGCCAGCGGTATCGTGGTATTCGCGATATGCATGTTCTGGCGCGTGAATGGATTGTGGCACCGGAATTTGCGGCCATGGTTCCGGCAATCCAGAAGATGCAGCCACGCCGTATCGCGGTGATCGGCCACAGCTACTCGATGGACATGCATTGGGCATCCGCATCGGCATTTGCCCCGGTTGTGTCCGAAATGGTCAAAATGCACAATCCGGATGTCGAATTCTGCTTCTGGCAGAAGGGCGGCATGTCGGCCTCAGGGGCCCGCAAGCTGTTTTATGATTCGGCCATCGAGTGGAAGCCCGATGTGGTGCTATTTGTGATCCTGACACGCAGTGATGCAGACACGGCGGCATGCCGTGAAATGATTCAGGGCTTCACCAAACAAGGGGCCGAAGTACAGTTCTTTGATCGTGTCATTCTGCCTGGATCCTACGTGTCTGACCGCCCCGAAACCTTGACAGCGTTGCAGAAAGAGTTGGCGTTCACGCTGATCCCGGCGGCAGAGATGGTGGATGCATCTCCACTGCGAGCGAAGATGATGGCACTGGATGGGGCTCATGCAATCGAGCCCTTTCACCGGATTATGGCGGAACGCTGGTTACGCTATCTGACAAAGCCGATTGTTCAATAAATTCTATTCCAGGCGTATCTGGTAGAAATAGGGCCCCTTTCCGGTTGCCGTATTATTCTGCCGATTGCTGCCACGGCATCGAAGCGGGTATCATCAGGTACGGGCCACATCGTGTGTTTTACGCTCATTCAACAGTGAGTGAATAAAATACCGAAGGCTGCACCCTATCAATGGATATTGAATTTATTGGCGGATCTGCGGTGATATTTGTCCGCAAGTTTGCCCCGTTGTAGCCCAGCATTGAGATCGCCTTAATCGTGTATGAGCGACCCTCTGCGCTCGGCCATGTCAAGACGACCTGATTGCTGGCCGCCGTGATGTGCACGGCAAGGAAGTCCGAGCTATTCGTTGGATTGGTTCCCGCATATAGCTCTGCCGTGTCCCGCATGGCATCGCCATCGGTATCGGCCGTCGCATTTACGAATTCGTAACATCCGGCATCCCACCGGGCGGTCCTGTTGTTCAGCCCGTCCAGCGGACGTGGCACGCGGTCTCGGTCACGGGCAACGGAAGGCAGGTCGATAGCAACATCAATCGCCAGTGACGATGCCTGTAGGTGGTAATTGGTTTGTGACACATTCTCAAACAGCAGATCAGGCGATGCTGTTAGTGTGGAGTTGAGATCGTAGCCTCGTGCACGCCAGGTGGTGATGTTCTCTTTGGTATCGCCGCCATCGGCTGAGAAGCCGTTTTCGAGCACATTGCCATCGCTTTGAAACCCTGCTTGTGCAGAACTCGCTAAAGAGATCGCGCCACGCCAGGAATGCGCACTGTAAATGATATTATTGAAGACGCGGTTGCTGACGGCACCTGCAGTCAGATTAATACCCCAGCCGCCGGTTGTGCTCATTAAAACGGTGTTGTTCAGAATTAGATTGTTGCGCGAGGCATACGCACCATCTGCTTTGAATAGCGCAATCCCGCTATTATTTGGCGTGCTAAAAATTAAATTATTTCGCACAACCGCGCCTTCAACGCCATCCATATTGATCCCGCTGCCGCCAGCGATGTTTGCGTAAATCATGTTCGCTTCGACAATGCCGTCGGAAATCATGCCATCATCGCGTACCGGATCATCAATTATGCTGGCATCGGCATTCATGTGCAACCCGCAGTTGGCATTTCCAAACAACATATTGCGGCGAATTGCAAAGCGGTCTCCGCTGTTGTTGAAATAGATACCGTGTTCCCCGTTGCCGTAGCTCGTATTATCTTCGATCAGCAAGTCATAAGAAAATGAGGTAAAGATGCCCGAGGAGGCGCTGCCGGAAACGGTGTTGCCTCGGACGACACAAAAAGCGGTGCCCAGTGTCCAGATACCGTAACGGGGGGAATTATCAACCTGAAACCCTTCCACTACCACATTCGAAACCGTGCCGTCCCCTGACCACGTTTCAATTTCGATGATGCAGTTCCGAGGACTGGATATTTGATTGATGTGATTTAGTATTACGGTGTCACCGGGTTGTGCATAGATCACGATGGGGGCACTTATCGTGCCTGAGCGTTCCATGCGGAATCCGTCATACGTCCCTTCTTGTACAGTGAGAACATCGCCGGGATTCAACTGGTTTGCCCCGTAATGAATCGTCGCCCACGCCGTTGCGGGGCTGGTTCCATTGCTTGCGTCACTCCCGCCGCTAGCCACGAAATAATTTGTCTGACCCTCGGCGCATGTTGCCGCGAGCCAGATTATTCCCAGAAGCATAAACCGTATTGGCCAGATGGGGGGGTGCTTCTGACCGTTCCATAGAACGATCGTGATTTGGGTTCTGGTCATAAATTTTCTCTTTTGCGGAAAAACAACGATTTATCTATTGCCTCACACTGTTTAATAAGATACATTAAATATACATTTTTCGAAAAGCCCCGTCAAGTGCTGTTGCACGTAGGATTGATTAAATGGGGCATCTCTTTAGCTGGAGCCTGTACAATAATTTAGTGGGTGCGTCATTCCTGCCTGTCCTCCGAAACTCGGAGAGCGTAGGACGGAAGCTTGTCGAAGGATCTCCTGCCTGTCGTCACCCATTGCCCATGAGATCCTTCGACTCCGCTCAGGATGACAGGAAAAGAACGTCGTTAAAAATGTCAAGATGTAGGGGGTAGTCCAACAAAGGAGAGCCCCCCCCATTGTATAAATCAAGGGATGATGCCATGCTGCAGGAATCGCGATTGACGGCGCAATTGCCTCGGGTTCTTTTATTGGGGCTGGTCCTATTTCCGCTGCTTGTGCATGGCATAACGAAAGGATACGAGCCGGTAGCCGACGACATGCGCTTTGACGCGGTTGGTGCGCTGGGTAGCGTCAATAATCTCAACAGTCACAACAGCGTCGGGAATGCGACGCTGATCGCCTCTAATGTTGTACTTGTGGCGAAGCACACGTTGCCAGGCACTCCGCCGGCAGCGGGGGTCTATGCGGTACGTTTTCGACGGCACACCGATGGGTCGGTGGGATCGAAGATGGCGGGGGTCGCGTCGTATCACCAGGTAACAATCAGTTCCTATGTATACGGCTCGGGTGATATCGCATTGGCCTATCTCTCGACCCCTGTTACCCATATTCGCCCCATAAAGCCCCTATATCACCAAGAAGAACTCGATGTGTATGACTTCGGGCTCGCATGCGGATGGGGAATGATCGGCCCCGAATTTGAAGAGGGTGAGAAAGGTGGTGTCCTCCATCTCGGCGTCGCGGGTCTCAGTAAGGTGGAGGACTGGTGGGTAGCGCACGACGCCTCTGGGGTGAATATGAATGATTCCGGTGGGGCGATCTTGTGTATGGATCCGGACGGTGAGCTGCGGTTCGTGGCCACGATACATACCACGGTGAGTGCTGAGACTGCATGGGGGGTTCTCCCGTGGGATCCCGAATGTGCAAACCCACTCCCAATTCCGGAATGGGTTGATCCGGTGGTGTCAATCCCCCCGTTGCCGACGGAGGTCAGTATCCCGACCCAGTCATGGGCACTGGCTGGGATGTCAACCGGGCTCTGGGAAAATGCCGGGAATTGGGATGGTGGGGTTCCGACCTCTACGGTGTATGCCGACACGCATGTTGACAATGGCGGAACGGTTATGGTGGAGGCGGATGACTACGCCATTGCCACCAAGTTGTACGTCGGATACCGCGATAACGGGACGGTGTTGCAGTCCGGCGGGACCAGCACGTTATGGAACGCGGCAAACGGGCGCGGGGAAGGTCTCTATATGGGGTTTTACGAGGGGGCTACAGGATTGTTTGTGTTGAACGATGGGATGCATCAATCGCCATTTACCCTCATCGGAAACGGGGGGGGCGGCGTCTTTACCCAGCACGGAGGCACCAACACGGTGTATAATGATATCTGGCTGGGGGGGCAACCTACCGGGACCGGCACGTATGTAAAGACCGGTGGGCGGTTGACGTCCAGCTTTTTGTTCGTGGGCTATCGCGGCGATGGAACCTTCCAACAAAGTGGGGGCGATACCTATTCCACACGGACGGAGGTCGGTGTTTTGCCGGGGGCGTCGGGGCATATTTCTTTATCGGGAGGGACGTTGACAGCAGGGTGGCCAGGACAGATGCAGACTATCGGCGTTTGTGGAGAGGGAGATTTTCTGCACCAGGGGGGCGTGAATTCTGTGTTGGGATCCTTAGTATTGGGGGAACACGCCGGCGCATCGGGACGGTATACGGTATCGTCGGTTGGAGCTGAGCTGACCGCCGGGTACCTGACTGTGGGTGCTGCCGGGCGTGGCGAGTTTACCTTGGAAACGGAAAACGACATTGGTATTTCTATTCGTTTGTCGATCGGCACCAATGGTTGGTTTTCGGCGCCGCTCGGTGGCCGGTTTACCTTTGCTCAGAATGATCCTTACCCTGCGGATGGGACCTCCAACGGGGTGTCGATGGATATTCTGAATCCCGTGCAGGTAGCCGACCTGGATAAGATGGAGTTTCTTTTCAATGGTAATTTTGAGGGGAACTTTGAGGTGTGTGGATATGATACCGGGGCTTTCGCAGAGGGGTTCGTCACAAATTTTGCCATCGGGACCTTGTCGGTTCAGGGTCCCTTGCGGCTGATCGACTGTGTGGACAATCAGCCTGCTCATGTAGGGGCTGAGGTGTTGTATGCCCACACCGTGAAAATTCAATCGGGCGGGACTCTCAATCTGAACGGAATTACGATTTATTGTGAGTCCTATATTAACAGCGGGGGTTCGGTGCAATTGAACGGCGGGCAGATTGTGGTGCTGGAAGCTGAACCGGTGGAACCTCCTGAACCGGAAATCATCAATCTGGTCGACTGGCGTTGGCGTATGCCACTGGTGTGTAGTGGCTATGCGGGAACTGAGCCCTTGACAAATTTTCCGGCCCTGGTGCAATTCGTTGATGGCGTCAACGGATTCTCGTATACGAATTTCAGTGCGTCGGCCACCGGCGGTGACTTGCGGTTTTCGGATGCCACCGGCACCAACTCTCTGGTCTTCGAGATTGACACCTGGAACACCAACGGGGTATCCGCCGTGTGGGTGCAAATCCCCGTGTTGACGAATGGCACCACACTTTATGCGTTATGGGGGAATGACGCCGAAACCGCATTCCCGTTTGCGTCCAGTAATGGGTATACTTGGAGCGAGTCCTATGATGCCGTGTTCCACTGCAGCGAAGGGGCGGGGACAGAGGTTTCGGATTCGACGCCGCTGACGGCCGAAAGCGGTACCATGACAGGTGCTCAATGGACGCCGGATGGCTGCATTGGCAATGCGGTGCAGTTTAATGGTGGAACTTCCGCGCGAGTGGAGAACGATATTTCCAGTCGAACCTATTCTAGCGGATACACCGTCGGCCTTTGGGCGAAGGCCGCCAATGTGAACCAGACAGCGTTTGCGGGACTTTTCAATTCGGGGGCGGGCTCCACCACTGCCGGGCAGGGCGGATTTCAATTGGCAGTAGGAACCGCCACAGCCGAGAATACCGAGAATGCCTATGTGTACTGGGCGTCTGCAGTGGCCAAAATTACGGATATCACAACGGAATGGGTGTATATTACGGCGCGTCGCCGTAGCGATGGGACAGATGTGGAAACCTTTTGCAATGGGGTTCCCGCTGGCAGTGTCGCGGATGCCCGGTTGACCTTCACTCGTTTCGATATTGGTATCAACCGAGGACGGGGTGCTTCGTTCAATGGAATTATTGATGAGGTCAGGGTCTCGACAGTCGCGCGGTCAGATGACTGGATAGGGGCGGATTATATGAACATGGCCTCCAATGCCGTATTCTGGACTTTCGAGGATGCGGTTGACCGTGACTCCCAATTGCTGGAAGTGCGCTATGATGCCGGGACAGGCGGTTGGATCTCCGGGGCTACATCGCAGTGGGTCAGCGTGGGCGCTGACGCGGCCGGGGTGACAGCCATGGCGGATGCCGGGGCCGTTTTCGCGCGCTGGAGCGACGATGTTGATACTGCTGCACGAACCGATACCAATGTGACGGATGCATTACACGTCACTGCTACATTCATCAGCGATGATGCCGGGGTACCTTTGGATTGGTATGCCCAGCATGAGCTTGTGCCTGAAGCAGGACAGTCCTGGGCTGATCTTGATACGGGCGATGCGGATACCGACGGGTGGTTGAACTGGCAGGAATATGTGACTGTTACCAGTCCGACCAATGCGACTGATCACTTGCCGCCCTTGTCGATAGCCATGGCAGGTCTTGGGTTTGAGATCGTTTTGGTGCACTCCGATACCGGACGGATTTACCATATCGACATGAGAACCAACCTGTCATCGTCCGCTATATGGCAGAGTGTTACGTCGGCACCCGGAACCGGGGGAGGCTGGAGTTATACCGGATCCGTCGATCGAACGCGCTTCTACCGGTTGCGTGTCTCAGAGCCGTGATCACCGGTCCGAATGATGCGTGATGGACGGTGTATTTGGGGCAGTCCTCAAAAGCATTCGGACCTTTTTGGATGAATAAGAGACAAGCGTAAAAAGGCAGATCTGTAGTTAATCAAATCATAATTGACACACACAACGAAGGAGACGCCAAATGAAACCTAACATATTATTCATCCTTTCAGACCAGCATAATGCAAAGGTACTTGGCCATAAGGGGCATCCGGATGTAAAGACACCTCATTTGGATCGTATGGCAGAAGAAGGCGTCCGTTTTGACAATGCAATAACCCAGAATCCAATATGCACTCCTAGCCGCGTATCTTATATTTCCGGACAGTATTGCCATAACCATGGTTATTATGGACTTAGTGGGCATAATCCGAATGGCTTACCCACTATTTTCGGACATTTCCGTCATTTCGGCTATACGACAGCAGCCTTCGGAAAAATACATTGCCCTGAATACTGGGTTGAAGATGATTGTGACGAGTTCCATGAAACCTGCAGAGCCAGTGTTGGAGGACGTTCCAGTGAATATGCTCAGTTTCTGAGAGAGTGCGGCAAAGAAGACCTTGAAGATCACGGTGCCCTTACAGAATTCGGATCCAAGGGCAGGCAGTCAATGGACGGGCGTCCAAGTGCACTTACTTACGAAGAATCCCAGGAAGGTTGGATTGCTGCAAAGACAATAGAATTTATGCAAAAAGCACAGGATGAGAATACTCCCTTTATTATCCATGCATCCCTTCCAAGACCCCATGAGTGTACAACTCCGTCGATAGAATTCTGGAATTTATATGAAGATAAAGAACTAACCTTACCTCCAAACGCAGACTATGATCTGGAAGCAGCCGGTAAAGCTCCTAACCTTATAAGCACTGCAAAAAACTGGAGGACAGGAAACTGGGCTGTATTTGAACCTAAAACATTTGAAGCGGCACGAATGAGAAAATTGAGGGGATATCTTGGTGCTGTATCACAGGTCGATCATGCTGTTGGTCAGATGCTTGACTATATCCGGGATGCAGAAATCGCAGAAAATACAATTGTAATCTACTCTTCAGATCATGGCGATTATGCATGTGAACACGGGATTATGGAGAAAGCTCCTGGCATATGCCATGATGCAATTACACGTATCCCTATGCTATGGTGGGCACCGGGAAGAATAAAAAAGAATTTCGAAGTTAAAGAACTTGTAGAAACTGTTGATATCAGCTCAACGATATGTTCGATGGCCGGAGTTGATTTAATGGAGACCTCCGATGGTAAAGATCTTTCAGGATTGTTGAATGGAAGCGGCACTCCTGTAAGGGATGTTGCAGTTACTGAATTTGCTTGGAGTAGAAGTGTTAGGAAGGACAACTTCAGGTTCGTATGGTATGCAAAAGACTATTTTCCTGAAGAATATCCAGATGGTTTTGGAGAGCTTTACGACTTGGAAAAGGATCCTTGGGAAATGAAGAACCTCTATTTTGATCCTGAGTACAAAGACAAAATAAACGACATGAATGCCGAGTTGCTTAATTGGCTTATTACAACCACAAGGCCATCAACCGTTCATGAAGCCTCCAAAGAATCATCAAGCAACTGGCAGCAAAAATTGAAGTATAAGCACGCATTTAATGCCGATAACAAAATCAATCCCGAACTCATCAGGCCTCTTAGGACCAACTATAAATAATACAGCCGTGATTCCCAAGGTCGCAAGGCGACACTCCCATCCGGTATTGCTTTCTCTGTATCACTGTAATTCGATAATAGTAACGTCGCATCCTTTACTGCAATGTCTCTGAAAGAAACAACGGTGGATTCCGATGAAAAATTACATAATACCACAGCCGTTTTCTTTCCATCGCTCCGTGAATAACAGTATGTTTTGTCTTCTGGACCGCATTCAATTTCCTGATAGTCACCATAAACAAGAACATCATGTTTTCGTCGTAACTGTATGATGCTCTTGTAAAAAGACAATACAGATTCTGGGTCGTCTTTTTGGGATTCCGCATTGATAGCCGTATAATTCGGATTGACTCCTATCCAAGGCGTGCCCTCGGTGAATCCGGCATGTTCACAACGGTTCCATTGCACCGGTGTGCGGGCATTGTCACGGGACATTTCTCTGACTTTATCAAACGCGGTTTCGACAGACATACCCTGGGAAATCCACTCTTTATACGAATTCAGTGACGCGATATCGCGGTAGTCATCAATTGCATTAAAGGCGACATCTGTCATGCCTAGCTCTTCGCCCTGATACAGGTATGGTGTTCCCGGTGCGGTGAGAATATGCAGCGCCAGACACTTTGCAGACTGTAGCCGATATTCGGTGTCGTTGCCGAACTGTGACACCTGACGGCGTGTGTCATGATTGTTCAGCGTGGTTGTCATCCATGCCCTATTGTGTGTTTGCTGATACCATTCCGACAGTCTTTGTTTATAAGGAATTAGGCCGTCTTTTAGTTTACCTAATGTATCGAAATGAAACATCATGTTCAGTTCTTTTTCCTGCTCGTCGATATACGGTAGACCGGTCTGCAGTGTCACACTGTGAATTTCACCAACGGTCATAATGTCATACTGACAAAAGGCATCTCGGTGCATTTCCTTTAAATAATCATGAACTCCCGCTTGATTGCAGTAGATGTCACCATCGAATACGTAGTCGCCCTTGTGGCCATCGGGTTTGGGAAGGTCTGACCAGTCTTTACGCTTTGCGATTTGGTTAATCACATCCATCCTGAACCCATCAATACCTTTCTCAAACCACCACCGCATCATTGCGTATACTGCCTGTCGGACCTCTGGGTTTTGCCAGTTGAGATCGGGCTGTTTTTTGGAAAAGAGATGAAGAAAATACTCACCCGTTTGTTCATCGAATTCCCAGGCCGAACCACTGAAGTTGGATCCCCAGTTGTTGGGTTCTTTCCCATCTTTTCCTGATTTCCAGATATACCAGTCTCGTTTTGGATTATCTAGTGATGATCGAGATTCAACAAACCACGGATGTTCATCAGAAGTATGATTCACCACTAGGTCCATAATCAGACGCATGCCCCTTGAATGTATTTCTTCCAGCATTCGGTCGAAATCGTTCATCGTCCCGAATTCTTCCATAATATCCTGATAATCGGATATGTCGTATCCGTTGTCGTCATTGGGGGACTTGTACACCGGTGATAGCCAGATTATATCGACATCGAGATCTTTAAGATAATCAAGCTTCGTGATGATGCCGGGTATGTCGCCAATCCCGTCGTTGTTGGAGTCCATAAAACTGCGAGGATAGATCTGATATACCACCGCTTCTTTCCACCATCTGCAATTATGAATTTTCTCTGAGGATGGGGTGGGGGAGATGTTTGATATCATGTAAAAGGTTCTCCTGCTATTATGTTTCTGAAAGGTAACTACTCAGGTCGATTTCTGACAGGATGTACAGGATCGACAGGATTTGTGCAACGGAAAGCGTAGCAGGCCAGCGGTTCCAAATAGGCGGCAATGCCGGGGGTCTGATCCTGTCGCGAGGA
>CAZNWT010000016.1:0-54204 GCA_964576795.1 uncultured Victivallales bacterium | reverse complement strand
CCCAGAACTTTGAACCCAGAACCCCGTTCCGAAAGGCTTTTCGGATCGGGTCTAGGTAGTCAAAAGCACCTGCCCGGAGCGCTTCGGAGGCCGTATCCACAGTGGGATCGCCTGTCATCATGATCACGGGTGCAAAAGGCGCCGCGCTGCGGATGGTTTTCAGAAGCTCGATGCCGTTGATCCCGGGCAGCACAATATCGCTGACGACAACATCGAACTCCTGTTCCGAGAGCATGCGTAACGCCTCATGCGCATCTGCGGCGATAGCCGTCTTGTAATCGGCAGCTTCCAGAAACGCCTTCAGACCAATGCGAATGCTCTTCTCATCATCGACGACGAGAACGTGTGTTGCTGTTTTATCTGTCGATTTCATAGTTCCTCCTGCCACCACATATCTCTTCCCCTATCCACTCTCCACAGTCTGCCATTTCAGCTTTCAACGTTGCCAGTCGCTTCACTTCTTGCTGTCGCAGGCTCCAGCCTGTTGTTCGCAAGCTCACTGCGCAGTTTCCCTCAATTTACTCTCCTCCACCTCCACCCGGTTGCGCCCGTTCTTCTTCGCGCGGTAGAGCGCCTGGTCGGCCTTCTTGATCTGGCGACCGTGATCCTCATCCAGTCCGGCCACTTCCGCGAACACGCCGAGGCTGCAGGTAATCGAAATCGGTGTCCCGTCGGGTAATTGAAAGGGGGTGTCACCGATCGTCCTGCAGACGCGTTCCGCGATGTGCCGTCCAACCGTTTCGTCTGATTCAGGTGCGATCAGAAGAAACTCCTCGCCGCCCATCCGAAAGACAGCGTCCCCCTGCCTCAAGAGGGTTTTGACGCGGTCGGCGAATTGCCGAAGCACGGCATCGCCCGCATCGTGTCCATGGGCATCGTTGACCCCCTTGAAATGATCTAGGTCGGCCATGATGAAGGCGATCGACGACTTGAGTGCATGCGGGAAGCTGGACTGAGACGGTGGAACGCGGCGCAGCGCCAGCCGGTTGTAGAATCCAGTCAAAGCGTCCGTCCTGGCCAGTGATTCCAGCCGCTCATTCGCTTCGACCAGTTCGCGCTGGAGACGGACAATTCGCGCTCCGGCGCGAATGCGAACTGCCAGCTCCTTTCGATTGAAAGGCTTAACGATGTAGTCATCGGCGCCCTGCTTGATTCCTTCGATAACCTCCTCCTGTAGGCTTCTGGCCGTGACCATGATCAGATAGAGAATCTTTGACCCCATTTCCGCACGGAGCTTGCTGACAAGTTCGAGCCCTGTCATCTCGGGCATTACCCAATCGATCAGCGCAATGGCGGGACCCTCCGGTGCGGATAGCGCCTTCCAGGCCTTTCGGCCGTCGGCAACACAGATGGACTGGAATCCAAGTCCATTGACTGCGTACTCCAGCATCTTGCGCGACGTGGCGCTGTCATCCGCAATAAGCACGGTTTCCGAATTGTCCGCCAGGTTCTGCATTCAAATGTCCCTTTAGCGTGGCACTACACGTGTGCTTTCCTCTGGTGTGGTCGGCTCGATTGTGTCAGCGGCCAGAAAATCCCGGATGGCGTCCGATGCGGCGTGTAGCGCTGCCATCAGGACGGTGAAGTGCGATGCTGCACCCTCCCAATCTTCCTGCTTTATAACGGTTTCGAGGGCCGCTGCTGCATACCGTGCGGCTTCGGCACCGATGTTGGCTGTTGTCCCCTTGAGTGAGTGGGCCTGGCGCATAACGATAGCGGAATCACGCTCACGCATGCCACGGTCGAGCATCTCGATTTCGGAGGGAACTTCAGAGAGGTAGAGCTTCAGGATCTCCTGTGTGGCGCTTTGATCGCCTCCCATTCGCTTGTGCAGTGAATTGTGATCAAACACGGGTGGAGTGGCGGCATCATCTGCCTGCGGCGCAACCGCACCGTTGTGCGTTTGCTGAACGGTGCCGGGTCGCGGAAGCATATCGGTCAACACCTGCGCCAAGGCATCACGACTAACCGGTTTGGTAATGTATCCGTCCATGTGGGCTTGTGCGCAGCGTGTTCTGGATGTCTCATCGGTCTGGGCCGTCAGCGCAATGATGGGTAGTGGTGAGATGTCCTTCCTGGTTCGTTCTTCCCGTATGCGCCGTGTGGCTTCGAATCCGTCCATGTCTGGCATGTGAAGATCCATAAAAACAAGGTCAACGCCCCCGTTGCGGGCTAGTTCCACGGCCTCCTGCCCGCCGGTTGCCATGACCACATCACAGCCGAGACGTCCGAGGATTGTCCCAGCCACTTGGCGATTCACGGCATTGTCATCGACCAGTAGCACGCGGACTATTTCGCTACCATGGGGTTCCTTACCCACAGTCGGTTCTGGCGTGGTGACCAGAGGCGCTGGTGCAGGCATCTCGAACCAGAACAGCGCGCCGCCCTTTTCGGCCGGGCGGTACCCCATGCTCCCGCCCATCAGTTCCACTACAGCGTGCGCAATAGCCAACCCCAGCCCCGGGCCAGACCCTGCGGCTGGGTGTTCCACCATCAGCGAGGCCAAGGGCTTGAAAAGCGAGGTCTCGAGTTCATCGGGAACCCCGGGACCGGTGTCTTCGACCTCGATCCTAAGGGTTTCGACGTCCCCTTGATTCCCCAACATGGCCATCCGAACGGTGACTGTCCCCTTCGGTGTGAACTGGATGGCATTCTCAACCAAGTGTGTCAGAACTTGCATAAAGCGACCCGCATCAACCCTCACCGCCTTTGGCACCTCCGGGGAACAGATGCAATCGAGTACCAAGGCTTTGGCGTCCGCCTTGTCATGAAGCATAGTGAAGACGTCCTTGCACACTAACCGTGGTCCGAGCTCGACATCCTCCAGTTCCACGCCGCTCAGATCAAGACACGCTGCATCGAGGAGGTCATTGACCAGGACGAGGAGCCGCTGGGAGTTGCCTCTGATGCTGTCTGCCGCCTTGCGTTGCCGGGGGGTCAGCGCTGAATCTGTCAGCAGTCCCGACGCCCCGACGATGCCATTGAGAGGGAGTCGCAGTTGGCCTGTTATTCGCGACAGGAAGCGATCCTTCGCCTCGTTCGCGGCTTCAGCCTTACGCAGTGCTTCCGCCAGGGATTGCTCAGCGTCATGCATCCGCAGAAGGGAGCCGATGGTCGCGAGCAGTACCCGATTTGTGGTCGGTTTCACGAGATAGGCCTCGGCGCCGCCCTCGAGGCCCGCGGCCCGGTCATTGTCTTCGTTGAACTGCCCTGAGAGGTGAAGCACAGGAATGCGTTGCGTCTCCGCATCGGATTTGAGCATGCGGCAAACGGCGAACCCACCCATATCGGGAAGCGCGATGTCGAGTATGATCAGGTCAGGTTGCTTTTTCGCAAGAGCAAGCCCTTCCTGACCGGTTGCTGCGCTCCACACGTCGTGGCCGGCGCCTTCCAAAATGGTCTTCATCGTTACCTGTTGGCGTTGATCATCCTCAATACACAAAATTCGATGACGCGTGTTCATAGTCCCTATCCTCCGATCTCTGAAGATTCTGTCAAAATGTTCTTTCTGTTTTTCTCGAAATTCTTCCGTTCACCTATCTTGATCCTTTGCTACTGTCACCGCCCTGAATCGAATCAGTGCCGCACGGCATGTCTCAAGCAGTGCTGAAACATTATCATATTGGCCGTCACGACCGGCGCACTCCAGCTGTAGCGCCAAGGCGTTCAACTCCTTGGCCGCTACGGTGGCGGCAGAGCCTTTGAGTGCATGTGCATGCTCTGCGATGCCCTTGTAATTCTTCTCGCGATTTGCCCGATCAAGGGCGGCCAGTAGACCCCCGCTTTCCTCAACAAAATCATTCATGATTTCAGCAAGCAACTCCTCGTCACCACCAATCCGCTCAAGACATTCATCATGGTCAAACACCGCTGTCGTATGATCGGTGACTGGGGGGGCAGCCACGCGAGGCGCCATCTCGCCCACTGTGACACGACCGAGCGCCGCGACAAGGGCGCCGCGATCGATTGGTTTCGACACGTAGTCACTCATGCCGGCCGAAATACACCGATCCCGGTCCTCCTTCATGGCGTGAGCCGTCAAGGCGATCACAGGGATTGCATGGTCGAGACTATCAGACTGCGGATCGCGTATGCGGCGCGTGGCTGCAAAGCCATCCATTTTCGGCATTTGTACGTCCATCAATACCACATCGTAGGGGATCGAACGCAGTGACTGCAGCACCTCCAACCCATTGGCGACGGCATCCGCGCGGTGCCCCATCTTTTCCAACATGTGCAACACGACCTTCTGATTGACCATATTGTCTTCTGCCACCAGCACCCGAAGTCGCCGGGCAGCTGGGACCGAGGGGGGTGCCACTTGATGCGTGTCGGCGGCAAGGGGGCGCCGCGACCCCAGTGCATCGGCAATGCAGTCGTAGAGTTTCGAGGACTTCATGGGTTTCGTAAGCGCTGCCGCGAACCCGATCGACTTGGCTTCCGCTGCTGTTCCGACTACGGGCATCGAAGTCATCAGAATCAGGATCGTGTCGTTCAACCGGGGGTCGTCTTTGATCGCCATTCCCAGCATGCTCCCATCCATACCGGGCATCTGCATGTCTACCACGGCGAGGTCGAACGACGCGCCCTCATCAACAGCCAATCGCATTGTGGCCAGGGCTTTTTCTCCGCTCTCCACTTCAACACTGTTGGTTTTCCACGCGCTCAGTTGCAGGGCCAGTACCTTTCGGTTTGTTGCATTGTCGTCAACAATCAATACGCGCTTGCCCTCGAGGGTTGGAATGGGGAGATCCTGGGGCAGTGGCGTCTTGCACTTCTGCATCGGGAGCGTGAACCAAAAGGTGGAACCCTTTCCCTCTTCACTATCAACTTGAATCGTTCCCTGCATCAGGCTGACGATGCGTCGTGATATCGCCAAACCCAGACCCGTTCCCCCGAAGCGGCGCGTGGTGGATCCGTCAGCCTGCGTGAAGGCCGTGAAAAGTTTTGAGATGGCATGGGCCGAGATGCCGACGCCTGTGTCGCTGATGGAAAAACGCAGTACCGCATCTGTGTCGCTCTCTTCATCGACCTCTACGCGGACGACAACTTCTCCCTTTTCGGTGAACTTGACAGCATTCCCGGCCAGATTGACCAGGACCTGGCGCAGGCGTGTGGGATCCGAAATCACACAGTCCGATACCGAGGGCGCGATCGCGACCACGAGTTCGAGATTCTTGGCACGAGCCTGCATGGCGACCACATCAACGGCTTCTTCAATGACCGATCGCAACGAGAACGGCACCTCTTCAAGATCCAGCTTGCCGGCCTCAATTTTCGAGAAATCGAGAATATCGTTGATAATGGAGAGCAATGAGTCCGCACTCGATCGGACGATTTCGGCAAATTCACGCTGCTCGTCGTCGAGCTCTGTCTCAATCAGCAGACTGCACATGCCGATCACACCATTCATCGGTGTGCGAATTTCATGGCTCATATTGGCCAGAAATTCGCCCTTTGCGCGGGTCGCGGCCTCGGCCACCTCCTTTGCCTGCCGAAGGGCCTCCTCGCCCCGCTTCTGTATGCTGACGTCCCGCACCGTGGCCTGGAGGAACTGCCGCTCGTCGATGTCCACCCGTGTCAGCAAGACCGAGGCAGGGAACGCTTCGCCATCGACGCGTTGGTGCATCCATTCGAAGGATTGGCTACCCTCCGCCATCGCCTTCCCGATCGACTCCGCCGCCTTGGGGGCCGAAGGCTCCCCATCTGGTTGGCACTTTGGTGATACATCCCCGGGGCCCAGCGATAGGAAATGGGTTGCATCCCTGGCACTGAAGAGTTCGATGCACGCGGCGTTGCACGATGTAAACCGCCAGGACGGAGGCTCCAGAGTCATGATCGCATCCCGCGAGCTCTCGAACAGCGAGCGAAAGCGCTCTTCGTTGGTGTGCAGAGCGACGTATGCGGAATCGAGCTTTCCGAACGCCTCGGCGCGCTGATCGGACAGCTTCCGTTGCCGCCTTGCGGCGCGTAACATGACGCCCAAAGATAAGGCGACGAGAACGGCAAAGGCCAGTACGGCTCCGGCCAGGGCCTCGTCCTGCCATTGCGAAAACTCCGCTATGAATGCCGGGGCAGGGCGGGCAATCAATGTCCACTGCCGATCTGCCACCACCAGGGGCGCTCGATCTTCAAGGCGTACGGTGTCGTCGAGTGCCGTCGCCGAGGCGTCTCGTTTAGACCGGGATCGCGACGCCCGGAAGTGGAGTAACCGTTTACCTTCCGGTAGGGCATCGTCGGTCACGTACAGGTCCAAACCGGCGAACGTCAGCCCGCTAAACACTTCCGTTGCCATGTCGGCAATATGGGTTACGCCAATCGCAAAGCCGGTCAGGTTCTGGCGGCGTTCCGCAATGTTCACCGGAACCGCGCCATGCTTGTATACCGGAAGCACAAGCAGGAGCTCCAACTCGTTCTCCAGCTTGTGCTGTGGCGGTAAAGCAGACGCAGCCGTCAGCATCCCTGTGTCCCGTGCCTTATCGAGAACGGCTAGGAGCGCGGGATCTGACCCAAGGTCGAACCCCATGGCAGCCTCATGCCTTGTCGCCGGTTCAAGGTAGGTCGTCGGAAAATACTTGTCTCGCCTTGCCGCCGGGGTCGGCGTGCCGTGTTCGACGCACTCGGTGATCATGAATCCGGGTAGGCCGTCGTTCCGTGCGCCGACCTCGAAGGCCTCACGGCTGGCATGCGGTACGCACGGAATCCATTCCATGGAATGGAAATCGGTGTGTCGCCGCAGCGGCGCACTGCAGAAATTGCGGAATTCCGCCCGGGTTACGTTCTCCGAGCCGTTGAAATAGCTGCCAACCGCTTGAACGATTTCGCTATGCGTATCGATCATACCCTGCAGCACCGCCGCATACACCTCGGTGCGGCGCACGAGTTCTCTGCGCAGGAGGCTCTGCTCCTGCCGGTTCAGATCCCGGTAGAGAATCAGAGATAAAGTTAGGCCAGTCAGCAATACCAGGCTCACGGCCGCGCGGCCCAGAAACTTGACCTGCTTTCGCACCAGTTCCCGGTTCAGTGTTTCACGGTCATTGGTCATCGACATACTCCTCCATTTCCAGTCAACTCTCTGTCGCTAGCAGACCCGCCAGCAGCGTCTGTGCCTACGGCACTTCCGCAGGCACTGAGGTCCACATGAAATCGAGTCCATCGCCCCACCTCGCTCTCCACCGTCAGCTCCCCACCATGGTCTTTGACGATGCCCAGACTCGTTGACAACCCCAATCCTGAATGTTTCGTTCGGTCCTTGGTGCTGAAAAAGGGGTCAAAAATGAGCTCGCGAACCTCCGGCGATATACCGCCACCATGATCCTCGACGGTCAGGTAAATGCGGGACAGAGAAGTTCCGAGTTCCAAGTTCTGAGTTCCATCCTTCGCCAAGGCTACGAGTGACGAGCCAAGTCCCGCTGTGATGTGGACGATCTTGTCCTCGTCGCTCTCCGGGTACTTCTCATTCAATGTTTCCCAGGCGTTGGTCAGGAGGTCGATGAGTACCTGCCGGAGTTGGTTGCTGCGGCAGTGGATCTGTGGAAGATCTTCCGGGACGTCGATCTCTACGGCGATGTTTGCCTTGCTCAAGGAGTCCTGAAGCAAGGCCAGCGCTGCCTGAACCAGGTCTGCTGGTCGCGCGGGACTGGAATGGTCATCCTTCTGCTCCGCGAACTCAAGAACGCGCCGAACGATGGCAGCCACTCTTGCACTCTCGACCCCAATCTCGGCGGCATATTCAGACACCGGGCTGTCTTTTCCCAAGTGGTCGAGGATCAACTGTGCGTAGTTCATAATGCCCATGATCGGATTGTTGATCTCGTGCCCCATGCCGCGCGCCAGCGTGCCGATCGCGGTCAGTTTCTGTGACTGGCGCAGCTGGATCTCTGCCTTTTTGCGTTCAGTGATGTCGCGCTCGACGGTCACGAGAACCTTTCTGCCCTCCATTTCCAAGGCGTGGGCAACAACCTCCACTGGAAAGCAACTTCCGTTTTTCCTCACATGAATGACCTCGAAACTCAACTGCCCTCGATCGATTATTTCTTTGCTCCGCGATGGGACCAGGGCTGCATCCTCCGGAGGATTCAGCAAGCCGACATTCTGTCCGACGAGTTCTTCCTTTGAATACCCGGTGGATCGGGCTGCCGCTTTGTTGACGTAGACGATGGTTCCATCTTGATCGAGGACCTGGATTGAATCCTGGGTGCTGTCCAGAAGAACGGATCGGAAATAAAGTTCCTTCTCCGCCCGCTTGCGTTCGGTGATGTCTTGAAAGGTGCCTTGGAGCCTGACCACCTTGCCCAACTCGTCTTTGACTGCCTTGCCGATGCAATGGAACCAGGCATCACGATCGCTGGGCAGGTATGCGCGGTGTTCATGCTCCCAGCCTTTCCCGGTCTCGCTCGCGTGCTGTATGTACTGGCGTATGGTGGCGACATCCTCTTCGTGAAAGAGCTCCATGGCTTCCGCAACCGGGCAGGGCCCCGCTGCGGGGTCGCGCTCGCAGAGCCGTCTCATCTCCTTCGAAAAGGTGAACATTCCGGTCTCCAGATCGAGTTCCCAGTTGCCAATGCGGCTAATCTTCTGAGCTGCCTGCAGGCGGCTCTCGCTCTCCCGCAGTTCGGCCTCCACTCGCTGACGTACAACGACCTCTGCGTTTAGATCATCACGAGAGGCCGTGACGCTCCTGAGGTCTTTGGTCATCTGATTGAACGCCTCAGTAAGTCCGCCAATCTCATCGTGAGAGGTGACTTCTATCTGAATATCGAAATCGCCGCCGCCAACGATATCCGTTCCCTGTTTAAGTTTCTGGATTGGCGCACAGATTGACCTCGCGAGAAGGAATGCCGCAATAGCTCCCAGGACAATGAAACAGGTGAGCACGAACAGCGCCATGGAATTGAAATGTGTTACCGAGCCGAACACTGCTGCCTCGTCCGCTTCAATGAAGAAGTTCCAGGTTGTTGGTTCCCATTCCTCACCTGAGACGCCTTTGATCGCTTCGGGAACGGGGACGCGCGTATGAATGCGTGCCTTTACTGGGGCGAACCCCATGAGCGTATTTACGGAAGCATGCCTGTCACGTTTGTAACCGGGGTCTGCCGAACTAAGCACAGCCAATTCTTCCTCCGAAACCGTTCCGCGCCCGCATCCCTTGCTGATCGCAACGAAATCCCCCTGTGATCGGAGCATGAAGTAGTACGCGCCGTTCTCCGTGTCCTCCTCGTCCATGAGGTCCATGATTTCCTGTATCTTGAAGTTGATCTTCAGGATGCCCAGAACTTCCCCTTCTTCCCGTACCGGCACCACGACTCCCACGACGTAAGTCTGCACGCTCTCGTCAAAACCGCGGTCGTCGAGGAACACGTCACCTTTGCCGCCGCCGTAGGCTGCTGACCACCACTGTTCATCTGCCTGACTGTAGTCTGAGAGGATCTTGGTCATTGCCACGGCAGCGCCGTACCGGTCCGTCAGAAAGATCTCGCCGTAGCGTGCGGGCTCCATCTGTTGGTGCCGCACCAGGAATGACGACAGCTCACTGTTTAGGATGCGGCTGGCAACAGGGCTTGTTTCCTTTGACTTTATCCAAGGCCCGTCTGCAGCGGATAGCATGTTCTGAATCTCCGCCAGGCTCTTCCCCGCATAGGCCGTGTTCGCCTGCTTAAGCGCTGCCACGAGTCTCTCTGAGGAAGCAAGTACAGACGCGGTGCTCACTGCGTTCGCCAGTACCAGATCAACTGCGTGTGCCTTTCCCTCGGCAAAACTCCGATAGCTGTCGCCAATGGCGCCGCGCAGCGCCTTTTGAGCCAGACGGGTGATCAAGAGGCTGATGGTGCCGCCAACTACGAGGATAAACATGAACAGGAGTAGTGTAAGCTTTGTTCTGATTCTCATCTTGTTATTGCTCGTTTTCGTCCATGGTGTTTCTCAATGTGCAGAAGTCCGGGTTGATGCGGTCCGCGTCATCCTTCAACCGTCCACTCCCCCATTTCAGCTTTCAGCTTTTCCCAATTTACTCCCCACCGTCCTCCGGACTGCTATTCGCTCCGTTACGTTTGCGCTCGATTGCATGCAGGATCTCCACCAACTCCACATTGTCGAACGGTTTGCGGAGTACCGCGGAGGCCCCGAACGCCTTGGCCGTGCCAAAGTGGAAGTTGTTCGAGAAGCTTGCCCCTGATATCACCACGAAAGGAATCTCAGGGAAATGTTCGTGGAGGTGGCGAACGAGCCCCAATCCGTCCTCTTCCGGCATCACGATATCCGTGACCACGATGTCAGGCCTCCACGCTTCGACGCACTTCATAGCCTCATGCCCGTCCGCGGCCACATTCACCTCGAAGCCGGCCCGCTCCAGAAACGCCTGGAGCGTAATACGGATGCTCTTCTCATCATCCACGACGAGAATTCGTGTCGCCGCCTTATCTGACGTTTTCATGGTTCCTCCTGCCACCACATACCTCTTCCCCTATCCTCTCCCCACAGTCCAAACCCCTCGTCTTTACCCTGATTTTCACCCTCGTCTCCCTCTGTGCAGATCAAGGGTGAAGATTATGGCAAAGACAAAGGGAGGGACACTCTCCCATCTTCAGCTTTTCCAAATTTACTCCACTGGCAGATCCAAATGAAACCGCGTCCACTGACCCGGCTCACTCTCCACGCTTAGCTGGCCGCCGTGGTCTCTGACAATGCCGTGGCTGATCGAGAGCCCCAGGCCGGTCCCTTTGTCCTTCGGCTTGGTCGTGAAGAACGGGTCGAACATGCGCTCGTGAACTTCTGGGGCAATGCCGCCCCCATGGTCTTCGATGGTAATGCGAACGTAACGATGTCCGATATCCGATATCAGTTGGGCGCTAATACGGACGATCTTGTCTTTATCTGCCCTAGCATACTTCTCATTTAGCGCATCGCGGGCATTGGTCAGCAGGTTCATGAGTACCTGCTGAATCTGCTGGCTGTGGCAGGAGAGTTGTGGGAGATCTTTCGGTACATCTATGGTCAGCGTGATCTGGTCGTGCTTCATCACTGTGCCAACCAGTGACAGTACACCGTTCACGATGTCGACCATGCGCGTGGGATTGCAGTCGGTCTGCGTGTCTTCCCGGGCAAATCCCAACAGGTTCTTTACAATCGTGGCGACGCGGTCGGTCTCCACCATGATTTCGCTCGCGTATTCCCGCAGGGGCGATTCTTCATCCATCTCATCCTGGATCAACTGCGCGTAGTTCATGATGCCCATGATCGGGTTGTTGATCTCGTGCGCAACTCCGCTGGCCAGCGTACCGATGGATTCGAGTTTCTGCGATTGCACAAGCTGGGCTTCAAGGGTCCGCCGCGCAGTGATATCTTGTCCGTAGAGGTTCACGTAGTCCTGTCCCGCAACAGGCGTCAGGGAGAATGCGATAATCCGATTGCCGATGGCCTCTTCCCCGTCGATCGTGTGGCCGGCGACTATGGCTTCCTGTACACGTTTCATCCAGGTTGCAGAGACGGGCTCGCTGACTTGCGCGCCCATCGCCTCCTGTAGCGGTGCCGCGGGCTTGTTCGCATATTGGACTGTGCCGTCACCGAAAATCCGCATGACGGGATTCGGGTTTTCGGACGGGAAGCGCGCGAGACGTTCCATTTCGTCTCGGTCGCGGAAGCGGGCGAACCCGATGCCGATGCTGGCCCCGAGATTCTCAAGGAAGTGGATCATGTCGAGTGTGAAGCGGTCGGCCCGATGGTCGTTCAGCTGTAGAAGGCCAATCGTCTCGCCGCCGCACTGAAGCGGAATCAATGCCACGGACTCGTAGCCCGAGCTGTTGCACTGGTTGCGGGTATGTGCCTGGAGGTCTTTCTCCGTCGTTGTTGCCAGCATACGCGTGGTGTTATTTGCCCAGAAACTGCCTTTCTCAGTAAAGAAAGGAAGGGTTGCGTCGGTTCGCCCGAGGATAACGTTGCCGCACATGCATTCGAGGATAGGTTTGCCTTCATCGTCGCAGACGAGCGCTCCAGTCTCGCAGCGATCACAGAGGTATCGTTCCCTCTCGACAAACTCAGCAGGAAATCCCTGTGTCTCGAAATAAGGAAAATCGCCACCTTCAGGCAGGCGAATGCCAACGGCTTCAATACCCGTGGAGTCTTTGATTTCTATTAGCAGGTCGCGGATCAGATTGCGCCATTCGTTGGGTCGGTTCAATACCGCCAGAACACTTGCATGCAGCTCTTGTTTTTCGACAGCCAAGTTGCGCTCGGAGATATCCCGGAACATCCCAAGCAGATGCGTGCGGCCGTGAAGCTCGATGGGTCTCGCACTGATCTCGACGGGTAAAACGTTTCCATCTTTGCGTTTCATCAGAATGGTAGTGGGAATTGACGTTTCGTTCTTCGACAGGGCGTCAAAAAAGGCGATCATCGAACGGGATTCCTCGTCCTGATGTAGATCCTGGACTGTGAGCTTTACGATTTCGTCGGGTGTGTACCCCAGCATTTGGCACATGGCGCGATTGGCGCGTACCATCCGACGGGTCTTAGAGTCGGCCAACAGGATGCCGTCCGAGGCGCCGTCGAACAGAAGCTGGAGCGTTTCGTCAGACTCGCGACGGGTCCGCCGGTCTTCGGCCGCGAGCAAGCCCCGACGAATCGCTTCAGGCAGACGGGTGAGGCTATTCTTCATCAGGTAGTCGTGCGCGCCCTGGCGCATGCAGGCAACGGCCACATCTTCCCCAATGGTGCCGGAGACGAGAATGAAAGGCATGTCCAGACCACTGGCCTGGTAGATTTCAAGGGCTTCGAGGCCACCGAACCCCGGCATACTGTAGTCTGAGACGATCACGTCCCATTCCGTGGACTGCAGAGCATCAAGCATGCCGACGCGATCATCCACCCGGCGATGTTCCGCCGCAAATCCGCCCCGGTCCAGCGCCTTAAGCAGGAGCTTGGCGTCGTTGGCGGAATCCTCCACAAGAAGTAGGCGTAGCGGATTTGCCTTCGATTTGTCTTTATCGTGTGTCATCCTGCCGTCTCCTTCGGTTCTGTTAAAATTCTCTTTGGATCTTCTCTTATTGTCCTGCTATTCCGGTGGACGATAACGGGCGACGATAGCGGTGAACGATGGAATGTTCTTTACTCGTAATCCGTACTCGTCGTCCGTTATCGTTCCCCGATTCCCCGCTTTCATACTTTCCATAAGACTGATGACAGCTCCCCTCCTACATCTGCCATCCGATATCGAGTTCAGGACTCCAGTGTTTCGTTGAGTACCAGCCAGTAGAGCCCCAATTGGCGCACTGCTTCAGTGAACTGATCGAAGTCTACCGGTTTCCGCACGTAGCTATTGGCGCCGAGCGAGTATCCCGCTATCAGGTCCTGTTCCTCTTTGGAGGAGGTGAGAATCACAATCGGCAACAGTTTCGTGCGGTCATCGGCGCGCAGACGCTTCAAGACATCCAGTCCATCCAGACGTGGCATCTTGAGATCGAGCAGCACCAGCGAGGGCAATTGCGCAGTATCTCTGTCGGCGTAGGCACCCTCTCCGAAGAGATATTCCAAGGCCTCAACGCCATCCTCAGCAACGACAACCTCATTGGCAATATTGTTCTTCTTGAGTGCATGGAGCGTCAGTTTGACGTCATTGGGGTTGTCTTCAACTAGCAGAATCGCTTTTTCTTTCATAACTTTGTTCCTTCTCGATTTCAGTGCCTATCAAAACTCCTGCCATTTCGGTGGACGATAGCGGGCGACGAGAACGGTGGACGATTGGGACGATTTCCACCATGTCCCGCCGTAGCCCTCAGCGCGAAGGCGGATCGGTATCCGTTCTCGTCGCCCGTTCTCGTCCACCGATTCTCTGTTTTCATCCCATATCGCTTCACGTGCCCAGCGTGAAGTAAAATGTTGCGCCTTTTCCCACCTCGCCTTGCGCCCACAACCGACCGTGATGTCGATGAATAATACGCTGGACCGTGGCCAGACCAATCCCGGTACCCGGAAAGTCCACGGGCTTGTGCAGGCGATTGAAGGCCACAAACAGCTTCTCAACATAATGCATATCAAACCCCGCACCATCATCACGGACGAAGTATACATTAGTTTGCTTGTTGGCACCACCAGTATTCTCATTCTGCGGACTCGCATTTTCTGCGGTGCATTGCGTCCCGAACTCAATCCGGGCCTGCGCTTTCTTCCCCGTAAATTTCCAGGCGTTGCCCAGCAGATTGGCGAGAGCAATACGGAGCAGATGCAGATCTCCGGCCCCAACGATGTCAGGCGCCACATTGCATTCGACAGAACGACTGGGATCGTGCTGAAGCAGATCTGCTAGAATCTCCTTCACCAGTGCACTCAAGTCGACGGGCGCATTGCTCATTTCCCTGCGCGTGATGCGCGAGAGCGTCAACATGTCGTCGATCAACGCGGACATGCGGCGGGCTTCTGAACAAACTTGTGTGAGATAGTCTTTTCCCTCCTCGTCAAGTCGTTCGTTGTATTCCTCCAGCAGAATACGGCTGAAGCCGTCGATGCTGCGTAGAGGTGCACGGAGATCGTGCGATACGGAGTAGCTGAATGCCTCGAGTTCCTTGTTGGCCGCCTGCAATTCGGTTGTCATACTTTCAAGGCGCTGGTTGGACTCCTGATGGTCCTCAAGCAAATTAACCATTGCGCGATTCAGTTCCTCAGCATCCTGCGTGCGTTCACGCAGTTCTTTTGTCCGTTCAGCCACTGTGCTTTCAAGGTGGCCATGCGCTCGCTGGAGTTTATCGCGAGCCTGGCTCTGTTCTGTGATGTCGATGGTGGAAACAAGCACACGTGACCATGTGGTTTCGCAATGTGGTGGCAGCGACCAGCGGATAACGAATTGCCGTTCCTGGCCGTCTAGCATCCGGTTGGGTGCCTCACATTCGTAGACGGTGTTGCCGTTTGCTAAGGCGACGAGGCCCGCACGAAAGGCGTCAAGCGACTCCGGCGTAAAGAGCGAGTCCAACGATGCTCTGAATTGACCTTCAGAGTCTGCTTTGTATGTGTCGAGCGTCATCTGGTTTACCTTAACAATGCGCACAGTGGTGATACAGCGCGCTACCACTTCGGGATGGGACTCGAAGTGTTTTCGTAGGTCCGTTATACCTTCTGCCCTCAAGGCGTCGATATCTGCCTTGACGAGACTGAAGTCCTCTTCCCACAGGGCGATTGGAGCAGATTCAAAAAGGTCCTTATTCTGCTGTTGGGAAAGCTGCATAGCCGCGTTTTGCACTTCAATGTGCTCCAGCATTCCATTGAAGGCGTCCGTGAGGTCGCCCAACTCATTATTGGCGTTCTTCCTAGCGCGCAGATCATAGCGCTGTGCCCGAGTGACTTCCCGTGCTGTATTGGCAAGCTCTCTAACAGGCTGGGTGAGGCTACGCTGTAGGGGAATGGAAATACCCAGTCCAATGGCAAGCGCTATCAGTGTTGCAATCCCAAGCATGAAAATGGATCCCGCGATTTGTCGCCTGACCTCGCGGGTGTCGGTACGCAGCCATATACTGCCAACCCTTTGATCGGAAAGGTATATTGAGTGCCATATATCGAGGTGGCCGCCCGAAAAGACGTAGTCTGCGCCACTTTCGGGTGGGATCGGTGTGGCGACTGCGTTCTCTGGGTAGGCCGCAAATGACTCGCCATTCGCGTCCAGAAATCGACCCGCAACGAATGATGGATTTGTGGCAATAGCGTGGAGAAGGTTTGCGGCGAACGCATCATCCTGGAACACCAGAGCCGAGCCACCTGAATGCGCAAGAATCGCCGCTTGCTGTCTCATGTTGGCGACGGTACGGCTGTGGCATAGATTTGTTTGCCAGATGCCGCTAACCACATTGGCGGTGATGAGCGCAACGCCGAGTGTGACAGACAGCAGAAGAAATACCTTTTTTGTAAACGGCAGGTCGCGAATCCACGGAGCCATCACAGCTTTTTTCGCTTTCAATTGCGTCATGACCTCTCCCGTCTGTTGACAAAGACCACATGCTGTAGAAATTCGGCACCTGCCCCGACCCCCGTACTTTCCAGGCGTAGCTTATCCACAACTATTCTAAGGCGCTTGCGTTTGACGACGAAGGCAATGGCTCCCCCTGTGTCGAGAAACATGTTGTCTTCACCGACGGTAACGACTCCTGTCGCCGCAAGGGCCTGCAACAATGTGTGTCTCTTGACGGCAGAGTCGCCCAAAAAGAATACTAAATGGAAACTGCTTAGCGTTCTCGCTGTTGGAGGAACCGCATTGGTCCCCTGTTCGAATCCAAACAGTTCAATACTCTTGAGGCGCTCGGGCTGCCTGTTCAGTAATTCGTGTAGACTGTCTACCAGCCCGTGAGGATCGGCACCCACGAAGGCTACGCGCAAAGGGGATGCCTCCCTTGAGGACTGGTTTTCCGGCCACGTTAGCATATGGGTCAAATGATAGACGCAAGCGGCCTTGATCTTGGCGGTGCGTGCCTCATCGACATTTGGCGAAGCAAGCCCATTGGACGCAATCAAGCCTATGGCAGTAAACACCGAAAGCAGGCGCAGATGCGGATTGTTTCCGTTTGGGTGCCTTCTGCGGTAAATATTGGACATGTTGTTAGAATCTGACATTAAGTTGAACTCCCACGGAAAGGGGTTCTTCCACAAAGCCGCATTGTCGTGGATACTGCCGGTCTGCTTCCCAGTACTGGATGACATACCGGATATGATTGTGCTGCAAGAGATTCATGGCGTAGAGGCTGAGACTGGCATCAACATCTGTGATGGGCAGCGTCCACTGCACCTGGGTGTTCAAGGTGAAAGACGTTTTGCCGTATCCATAGTGTCGGAGCGATTCGCGGATGGCCTGCATTTCCGCACGCGACGCCTCCGTACCATACTGCTCGTGTGCATCCGTGAACATGTCCAGCATATCATTCTGTCCGAAGTCCCACATCAGCCGAGCGTTGGTATGCCACACGAGGCCCCAGGGTAAGCGTATCGTGGTATAGACCTTTACCGTCTGACGTGGGAGGTTGTTGAGTCGGTTGTTTGCAAAGTCCTCAACGGTCATGGGCCCACCATCCGGGTTTACCAGGTCTGCCTGCGCCTGCTCTTTGGGGGTCCAGTCAAGTTGCTCAACATAGGAATAGCTTAGGCCTGATGTGTGACGTTTTCCTGAATGATAAATCTCGGCCTCTGCCCCCCAGAGGTCAAGATTGCCGATCACCTCATTCTGTCCGGTGCTGGCCCAGGCAATCTGGTCAATCGTGCTGTAGAATGTGGCAAGATCAAGGTTCAGCGAGTCGGACAAACGATGGGCGTATACGACCTCGCATCCTTCCATAATCTCCGGGTCCACCTCGTTGCCCGATATCTCGTGTTCAGAGTACATGTCGGTGAAGGACGGGAGACGCACAGAGCGCTGTACGATCACCTTGAGATTGTCGTCAGGTGTTATGGCTTTGAGAAGCGCCACGCGAGGAGAAAAGGCCCATTCTGCATATTGGTGTTTGTCGGCTCGGGCAGACAGCATGAGGGTTAGCGTATCAGTAAGGTCTGCTGACCCTGTGCCAAAGACAGATAGGGTGGTGGCGTCTAAGTCATCAGAAAGGTGCGTGTATCGACCACTATCGCCGTATGCGTTCCAATGCGGCGAGTTGGCATCAATGACAGCGGGACCAATTGGGTTCCTGAATCGCATGAGAAATGTGTCATCGCTATGCCCCCATTCAGGTTTCCAGAATTCGTATGCCACCTCGGTGCCGACCGCATATGTGATAGACTCCTTGAGGCTGCCGACTAGAAGTAGCCGCGCAAGCAGCTGGTTTTCGGAATAGGACTCGGTTACGTTGAGAGGGTCATTGTGAGTGCGGTCGCCTCCGCCCATCACATTATGACGGCTGACACCATCAAACCCGAAACTTGTTTCCAAATGATGGTTTTCAGAAAGTTCCGCATCATGTTCAATCCAGGCCGTGAAAGTCTTACCGAACTCCCCGCGTGGGTACAAACCGTCCGAGTAGAGACTATCCTGAAGCAGCTTGGTCGCGCTGTACGTTGTATAGCGAGCCCATGCCACCAAATTGTCTCCTATTTGAGCATCCAAATGCAGTTTTATCTGCGGCTTGTCGCGAAAATCTTCGTACAAATTAGGTGCAGGGGTTCCCAGTCCATGGTTACCCCAATCCGGTCCCATGAACCCATATCCGTAGCCGTGGGCCCTATCAACATAGAAAAAATCCGTCTCCTCATCCCCGCGGGAACGGCCGTAGCTTCCATAGAGGTATAGATCCAAGTTGGGACTACGATAGCCATAGCTTCCGTAAATCGTTTCATAGCGATATCGGGCGTCGGCACTCACACCCGCCCGAAGACCGGGGCTTGAAGCCGCTGTTCGGGTAACGATATTAATGGTTCCGGCTATACTCCCTGGTCCGTGAGTAACGGAGCCCGGTCCGCGGATGATCTCAATCCGTTCAATATCGTGCAGGTCCCTCATCAAGATTTCACTCGAAAACCCATCGCCCGTACTAAGGCCCACATTGCGACCGTTCACGAGCATGCTGAAGGAGTGATTCTGGTCACCGAGCATCCCTCGCATCCCCAGTCTTGGGCCATTGAAATGGTGGACATAGGTCATGCCTGGCACATACACCTCAAGCAAGTCCAAAATCGTGCGTGCGGGGGTCGCTGCAATATCGCGTTCCGTGATGATGGTGACTGAGGCGGGCGCACGATCGGCGGTGCCTTCATCAAGCGTCCCGATACCGATCGGGAGGGAGAGCAACGTATCAAGATCCATATCGGAATAGAGATCCAGGGGATCGGGTGCGCTCTGCGCAGTTGAAATACAGAGCCCCAAGATCGACATGACCAAGGCCCAGTTGCACGCCAATAAGCCGTATTTCCGTTTCATGGTTGCTCCTTTCTCGTGTCTGGTTGTGTCAAATGCTCTCTCTCGGTCTTTCTCTCATTATCTTGCTATTTCGGTGGACGATAACGGGCGACGAGAACGGGGGCCGATGGGATTCTCTTTACTCGTAATCCGTTCTCGTCGCCCGTTATCGTTTTCCGATTCCCCGCTATCATAGGTTATTCATTCCGCTCTGTGCGATCACCTCATGCAGTCGGCTGATCTCTTCTTTCAGTTCCGCCATGCGCTTCTCTCGCCCCGTCATCAGCCTGACTGTCTTTCGCAATTCCTCGGTTCGATCCTCCACTAACTCCTCCAGATGTTCACGATGCGCCTTAAGCTCAGTTTCAGCCGCCTTTTGCTCAGAGATGTCCACCCATTGACATACCACATTCATCAGTTTTCCCACGAGGTCCACTATGGGAAACATGGAGACGGCAATGTACATGTCGCCCGCACCTGTAAGGGCTGCCTCTCCGGAGTTCACGCCACGCCATGGCATGTTGAAGCAAGCAGGCTTGTAGTTGTCGAAAACATCCCTCACCAGGGGCAGAAGGCCCTCTGTCTCCAGGTTCTTGTCGTGTAATACATTGTACTTGCCGATGATAGCGTTGCCTGGCGAATGTAGCGCTTCCTCCAAAGATCGGTTCACGCGTATGATCGTTCCGTCTGTATCCGAGACCCACATGGGGAAGGGGCTCATATCAACAACTGTGTCGAGAAAAGTGTTGACGGTCTTAAGCTCCGCTTCTTTTTGTCTACGCTGTTCAACTTCGCCTTCGAGCTGGAGCGAGTATGCCTTCAGTCGTGCAATAATCGGGTTGCTGATTCTGGCGAGCATGGCTATGCCCACTAGTATGGCTATAACCCCCAGCCCCGCGGCTATAAGACCGGCCCTGATGAAGGGCGCGCGGACTTCCGCAAGGTCGATCTTCGCTACGATCCCTAGGTCCAGAACGGCGACGGGTTCGTAGGCAGCAATGACCAGCTGCCCGCGGTAATCAAGCCCGGTGACGGTCCCAGACATTCCGTTGAGTGCCCTGCGCATGGGTTCTGCCAGCTTCGAAGTAAAATCCACCGGCTCAGGCCGCTGAACGCTATCGTGCCGATGCTGCAGGATGAAGACGATGGAATCCCCCTCGCGTCGGGCCAATGTGAATTCACCCGTCTCCTGGAAACCCACGAAACTCTCATGGGCATCTGCAATCTGGCTTAGTGTCGTAGCAAAAATGTCACGGGTTAATCCCGTTTTCTGGTTCATGTCCTCGGCTTCTTTGGATTCATTTCGAGCGATAGACTCAATCAGGCGTGCCTGGCTTTGCGCAGTGGCTCTAAGCATATTCCGGTGTCCGGAGAGTTGGTGGCGATAGAGAATGGTCGTCATCACGGTCATGACCACGACGCAGACCCCGACCATTATGATAGCCATCAGAGCAAGTCTGCTTTGCGCGCTCAAAGGCCCGATCTTACCCGTGGTCTCCCCCGACAACGCCGGTAGTACCCTATCTTCCGGGGAAGGAGAGTGCTCCGTGTTCTGCTCGTCAGACTCAGCGTTGTACTTATGTTCCATCCTCTGTCTCCACCGGTTTGATTCCCGTTTTTTCAAATTGCCTGCGCAGGCGTGCCATTTCCTTCTTCAGCTCAGCCATGCGCACTTCGCGGCCTGCCATGGCCTTGACTGTCTTCTGTAAATCGGCGGTGCGCCGCGATGCTTCTTCTTCTGCCACCTTCTGGTCCGTGATATCCATACAGAAGACGATCACCCCCGCGATGTTGCCTGCTGCGTCGCAATGGGGAATTTTGTCGGTAATATACCAGTTCGTATCACCAGCAGCGGTTTGCAGTGACTCAACAATCCCAAGTTTGGATTGTCCCGATTTGATTACTTCAAGATCGTCCGCATAGAACCATTCTGCCTCCTCAGAGAAGAGTTCCTCGGCCGTCTTTCCTTCTATCTCCGCCACGGTAAGCCCGACCGACTCAGCGGCAGCCTGGTTGACGCGCAGGAAGCGGTTTTCGGTATCTTTGAACCAGATCAACGCACGCACCGAGTCGAAAATGGTCTGTTGTTCGGCGTTCAGCTTTGTGATTTCCGCAGTGCGCTTTTCGACCAGTTCCTCGAGATGTTTGCGATATGTGTTTAGTTCTTCTTCTGCGCTCTTTTTCTCTGTTACATTTTCTGATGTTGCTATAATGCCAACGATTTCACCCTCCCTGTTTCGTAAGGGCATCTTTTGTGTCAACCACCATACCTTTTTGCCTTCAACATCTAAGAATTCCTCTTCATAATCTAATCTTGATTTGCCGGTACTTATGACAAGGTTGTCATCGGCGCGATAGTGATCAGCATCTTTTCCCCAGACCATATCATGGTCATCCTTACCTATTACATCTTCAGGATGTTTCATCCCTGAATCTTTAGCGAAGTGAGTATTGCAGCCCAGATATACTGAATCTAAATCTTTCCAAAATATTCTGGAAGGAACAGAATTAATAACCAATCCAAACAAATCTCTTTGTCTTTTTATTTCTTCTTCTGCCAGTTTGCGCGCGCTGATATTCTCGACAATGGAGATGAAGTGTAGCGGGGCTCCTGCCTCTGTTTTCACGAGTGAAACGGTCAGATTGATCCAGACCTCTGACCGGTCTTTGCGGATGTAGCGCTTCTCCATGGAATAGGAGTTGCTGTCCCCTTCAAGCATCTGCTTCACATTGGCAAGATCTTTGTCCAGGTCCTCCGGATGTGTGATGTCCTGGAACGTCAGCTTTATGAGTTCGTCACGCGTGTAGCCGACGATGGCGCAGAGCTTGTCGTTGACGCATAGCCACTTGCCGTCCAGCCCGACGTGGGCGATGCCGATCGCAGCCTGTTCAAACGTGGCGCGATTAGTTTCTTCGCTCTCGTGCAGGACCTTCTCGCTTTCCTTGCGCGCACTGATGTCACTGACGAATGCGGTCCCGAATCTTGCGTGTCCCGCAGCGTCCATGACCCCGATCGCATTGACGGCCACGTCGATCGTTGCGCCGTCCTTGCATACATATTGTTTTTCCATGAAAAAACCGGTCGAGGTCAAAGAAAACATGCTTTGGAAGCGTTCTTTGTTTTCGGGGCGATCCTCTGGATGGGTCACATCATAAAAGGAAAGACCCCTGAGTTCTTCTTTGGAATACCCCAGCATCTGTTCATAGGCCAGATTGGTCATGACAAAGTTACCCAGTGGATCTACCATGCAAATGCCAATGGGAGACGTATCGATGATGAGTCGCAAGTTCTCCTCGCTCCCCCGCGCCGCTTCTTCTGCCCGCTTGCGCTCGGAGATATCCATAAAATTCCCGATGACCCGAAGCAGTTGGTTGTCCTTCGAAAAGACTGGAACTGCGTTGGCGTTAACCCAAGTGGGTTCCGTATGGTCGGGCTTCATGATGCCAACGATTTGATTGGAGATAGTCTTGCCGGTTGATATCGCGCGGGCCAC
The DNA here is from genome assembly GCA_964576795.1 of uncultured Victivallales bacterium. Taxonomy (GTDB): domain Bacteria; phylum Verrucomicrobiota; class Kiritimatiellia; order UBA8416; family UBA8416; genus JABGOW01. Next base: position 31,857 of record CAZNWT010000016.1, on the reverse strand, counting down.
CGGAAGCTCTTCCGAGGGCAGATCAGACCCGTCGACCCGAACAAAATGCCAGAGCGGATCGGTTACGGTCTTGCCGGAAATCTGCTCCGCACTGAGCCCGAGGATACGGCAGGCCGCTGGATTACTCAGAACAATGCTGGAGTCGGGGGCATTGATTACGATGCCCAACTGCAGGTCTTCAATGGTGGAGCGGAAGCGCTGTTCGCTCTCGGTCCGCTTCTCTTCCGCCAGCTTGAGTTCGGTGATGTCTTGGGCTACTCCCCACATCTTGACGGGTAGCCCCGTGTCATCGCGGACTACCTCACCCAATACGCGAACAACGCGGACTTCCTTGTCGTTCTGTCTGATGATGCGGTGCTCAATTCGATATTCTGCTTTCCCTGCCAACGCATCTTGGAATAAACGTTCGACTCTTGAGGCATCGTCTGGGTGGGCAAGTACCATCAATTCGTTTCGTGAGATACCTGACACAGAACACCCGTGAATCCGAAGCCAGTTTTCTGTTAATATCCATTGATCGTTGAGAATATCCCACTCCCATGCCCCTTGGTTTGATATCTCCTCTGCCTTCTGCAACATGGAGCGATTCTTTTTATTCTCCTCCTCCGCCTGTTTGCGCTCGGTGATGTCGTGAATAATTGAGAACAGAACCTGCCCGTCCTGAATTTTCATGGGGGTCGAATGCACTTCCACCGTCCGGATCTGCCCGTTGCACAGCTTATGCTGGAAGATGAAATGGTTCTGGTCCTCTCGCGAGGCTCGGAGACGCTCAGCGGCGACCTCAGCGGGCGAGAGGCAGTTGATGTCGTCGATGGGCATGGAGCAAAGCTGGTCGTGTGAGTATCCGTAGAATTGCGCGGCAGCCTTGTTTGCATCCACAATGGCGCCGGATTCCGGTTCAATCAACAGCATGACCGAGTCGTGGCCTTCGAACATCAGGCGGAAGCGTGTTTCACTCTGACGCAAAGCGTCTGTGCGTTTTTCAACAAGTTCCTCCAACCGCTGGTGGTCGTCCCGCGTCTCCGCCTGGAGTCGATCATATTCATCCCGCCGTTGCTTCTCCGCAAACGCGCGGTTCACCACCTCGATGATCTCGCTTTTTCCGGTAGGCTTTGTCATGTAGTCGAATACGTGGAGCCTAACAGCCTCACGTGCTGATTCGAGCTCTGGATGTCCTGTCATGAAAATGATCTGAGTGTTGGGTTGGCATTCGCCAAGGCGACGCGCCACTTTGAGGCCGTTGTCGTCGCCAAGCATGATGTCGATCACGGCTACGTCGATGGCAACCTTGGCGAACCGGGCCTCTGCCTCGGCCGCATTCACCGCCAGGAAAGGCGTGTGACCGGAGTTTTGTAGAAATGCTGCGAGCGTGTGCCGGATACTTTTTTCGTCATCAACAACTAAGACCTTCGCGACTGTATCTACTCCCACATTGGATATCCCATCCGTCTGTGAATGCTGTGACATCATTCTGTCTCCCTGCTTAACCAATTCAGCACGACCCTCTGAACTGGCATCTAGGTTCTGTCAAAATTCTCTCTTTGGATCTTCTCTCGTTATCCTGCCATTCTCTCCAAATTTCAGCTTTCAGCTTTTTCCAATCCACTCTCCACGGGCAGGTCTACATAGAACCGCGTCCACTGCCCCGGCTCGCTTTCCACACTCAACTCGCCGCCATGGTCCTTGACGATGCCGTGGCTGATCGAGAGCCCCAGTCCGGTACCTTTGTCCTTCGGCTTGGTCGTGAAGAACGGGTCGAACATGCGCTCGCAAACCTTCGGGGGAATGCCGCCCCCATGGTCTTCGATGGTAATGCGGACGTAACGATATCGGATATTGGATATCGGAGAGGGTGCCGCGAAATTCACTTGCTTTTGTTTGTGCTCCTGCTCAGTTCCGATATCCGATATCCCATCTCCCACATCTGCAGTTCCACCATCCGCCATCCGATGTCCGATACCCGATATCAGTTGGGCGCTAATGCGGACGATCTTGTCCTTATCTGCCCTAGGATACTTCTTATTCAGCGCATCACGTGCGTTTGTCAGCAGGTTCATGATTACCTGCTGAATCTGCTGGCTGCGGCAGCGGATCTGTGGGAGATCTTCCGGTACATCGACAGTCAGCGCGACCTGGTCGTGCTTCGTCACCGTGCCAACCAGCGACAGCACCCCGTTCACGATGTCGCACATGCGCGCGGGACTGCGGTGGGACTGCTTGTCTTGGCGGGCAAACCCCAGCAGATTCTTTACGATCGTGGCGACGCGGTGGGTTTCCACCATGATCTCACTCGCGTACTCCTGCAGGGGCGATTCTTCATCCATCCCGTCTTGGATCAATTGCGCATAGTTCATGATACCCATAATCGGGTTGTTGATCTCGTGGGCCACGCCACCGGCGAGCGTGCCGATGGATTCGAGCTTCTGCGATTGGGTCAACTGCCCTCGCAACGCTTCGCGTTCTTGCTCTTGTCGCTTGTATTCGGTGATGTCGCGGATGACGCCCACAACGAACTTTTTGCCATGGGTGTCAACATAGCGCGTCTTCTTTGTTACGACGGTTCGGATGATACCATCGCTCCTCGTCAACGCCTCTTCGCAGAGATTCGCGTTTCCCGACGACAGAACCTGCTTGTCGACCTCCAGGAAGTGCTCCATTTGGTTCGGCGGCAGGACGTCCTTCTCCGTCGTTCCAAGCAGTTCCTCCCGGGGGATCCCCAGGAACTCGCAGAAGGCGTCGTTTGCGAGCACGAAATTGAAGTGCTCGTCCTTTATGAAAACAGGATCGCCGATTGAGTTGATGATGCGGCCCAGATACTCATACGAGTCGCGGAGCTCCCGCTTGGCCTGCTCGCGGTCGGTAATATCGGCTACGGCGAGTCGGCAGCCCTCCACATCGACAAAGGGTGTGGCGGAGACCTGCAATACGACCGGCAGCTGGTCTTTTCGATCCAACTCCACGATGCAGGTTTGATCAGAATCGGCTGAACAAACCAACTGGAGAAAACCATGGAAGGTCGGGTGATCGGCTTTGGCAACGAATGCGGCGAAGCGTTTTCCAACGAGCAATGCCCGCTCCATATTCAACAGACGCGCGCCGGCCAGATTGGTTTGGAGAATATCGCCATGGCTGTTCAGTGTAAAGTAGCCGGTGGGAGCGAAATCGTAGAGATCGGTATAGCGTGCGGCGGCGGCTTCTATTTCGGTGCGATCTTTTTGAAGTTCCTTGTTTTGCATTTCCAGCTCGATCTGATGAACCTGCAGTTCATGGAGTATCCGCAGAGTATCCACCTCGGATTTCTGACCTCCCTCCTTTGTTCCCCGAGCTACGGAGGACAAGCCACCCTTTTCCGTACGCTCTTCGAGCTCTGGCGGACATTCTAACTTCAGGGCCTTCAGGCGTTCTTCCGCTTGGCGGCGAAGATCGTCGTTATCACTATTGTTATTCGGGCTCATACATATTTTCTCAATCGACTAAGCGGTTGGACGAAGCGTAACCGACTAAGCGTGCGACGAAGTGAGGGACGAAGTGTAGGGAAAGTGCGAAGCGCACTCTTAGTGCGCATTCTTAGTCCCTTCTCTTCGTCGGTTACGCTTCGTCGAACTGCCCCGTCATTCGTCGGGATGCAAGCACTTAGTCAGAGCATCATTCACCTGCGCCATATCTCGACACAAGATTGTTCATTTCTTCTTTTCATCTTTCAAATCCTGGCGGGATTGGCGGAGTTTTACCGTTTGGAGTGTCATCTTATCTTCCAGAACGGCCTGCGCTTTGTTCATCACGATTTCCAACGCATTGGCGGTATCCAGTTCTCCGGTCTGTTTTGTAAAACGGGTTTGCAATACCGCCAGCTCCTCGCGTAGCGTGGCCTCCAGCACCTTGGTCTTCGTAATGTTAAAAAAGGTAATCACGACCCCGTTGATGTGGGTGTTCTGTGTACGGTAGGGGACGATGCGCACCGCGAACCATCGCCCGTCGTGGGCGGCGACCTGCCGCTCGCTGGTGACCAGCGTGCGCAGCACTTTACGCGCGTCATCGGCCAGTTCCAGATAGTCTAGCATGCTGACGATGTCGGTGATCGGGCGTCCGGTATCGCCGGGGATCAGGTTGCTGATGCTGGTCATCTCCTCAGTGAAGCGGTGCACGTTAAGCCGGGCGTCCAGAAACAGCGTGGCGATATCGGTGCTGTTGAGCAGGTTTTCCATATCGTCGCTGGTGTTCATCAATTCATCCACTTTGACCTGCAGTTCGTGATTGAGCGTCTGGAACTCTTCGTTCATCGACTGCATTTCTTCCCGGGAGGTGGTGAGTTCCTCGTTGGTGCTTTGCATTTCCTCGTTGATGGACTGAAGTTCTTCGTTGCTGGAGCGGAGCTCTTCCTGTGAGACCTGCATCTCTTCCCGGGTGGTTTTCTGTTCCTGGCGGGAGCGCAGGAGTTCCTTCGTCAGTTCCGCCACCCGAGGGGCGTGGGCGGCGCTTTGCCCGGTCTTGCCCCCCCCCGTTTTAGCCTTCGGAGCGGGCGCGTCTGTAAAGACGGTCAGCACCATGCCCTGTAACGCCGCCGGTTCGGTCAGGAATTGGACGGTGAGGTCGAGGTGTTGTGTTCCACCGTTGGTTCCAACGGTCACTCCTTTTATCGTCGCGGTGGCTTCTTGCCGGACCGCCTTGGCGAAGGCTTCCGTCAGCGGGCCACTCAGGCCTTCGCGGGCCATTGCATAGATGTTCAGGTTGGCTTTGCCCTCGGCCGGTTCCAGATAGTTTCCGAGTTTTCCGCTGATATAAACGATATCACCCTGACTCGTGCTTAGCACGGCGGATGGGGAATAGTGATGCAAAAGCAGCGAGTCGGTTAGCTCTTGCAGGTTCGGAGCGGCCGGGGGCGGCACGACCGCATTCGCTTCGGCGAGCGGGCGGGTTGAGGCGGTGGCGAAGCACTCCTGATGGGACGGCGCGAGGGATTCCCTTTTCCGGTAGATTCGGGTTTTCCCGGTCAGCTTCTCAAACAAGTTGGGGGTCGTGCCGGTAGTTTCAGAGCTTCCCAGCACCAGCGCGCCTTCAGGGTTGAGACTGTAGTGGAAGAGATGCATGAGCTTTTTCTGCAGCTTGGACTCGAGGTAGATGAGCAGGTTGCGGCACGTCAGCAGGTCGAGCTTGGTGAAGGGCGGGTCCATCACCAGATTCTGCTGTGCAAAGATCACCATCTCGCGGATTTCTTTGCTCACCCGGTACCCGTTTCCCTTCTCTACAAAGAACCGGCGTAGGCGCTCCTCCGGAACATCGGCGGTGATACCAAGCGGATAGATCCCGGTTCGGGCTTTATCAACCGCATCGTTGTCGAGGTCGGTCGCAAAAATCGTCAGCGAATAGCAGGCGTCCGGTTTGATCTGCTCCAGCACTTCCCGAAAAATGATCGCCAGCGAATAGGCCTCTTCGCCGGTCGAGCAGGCGGGAACCCACGCCCGCAAGACCCCGCCCTTCGGATGGGCGGCCAGCAGCTCCGGGATGACTTCGGTTTTCAGTTGTTCCCAGACCGCTGGATCGCGAAAAAAGGTGGTTACGCCGATCAGCAGTTCTTTGAAAAGCAGCTCGGCCTCGTTCGAATTCTGTCGCAGATAATGGGCGTAATCGGCAATCTTCGCCAGTTGATGCAGCGCCATGCGCCGCTCAATCCGGCGGTAGAGGATGCTCGGCTTGTAGAGCGAAAAATTGTGCCCGGTCTGTGTGCGAAGGTCCAGAACCACTTTTTCCAGATCGCTCTGGCGTTTTTTCGCTAGCGTCTCATCGGGTTGCGCTCTCTGCTGCGGAACATACTGGCGATAGGCGATGATTTTTTCTGCCAGCGCTTCCGCTGGCGCCACGACGTCCGCGAGCCCGGCATCAATCGCGCTGCGGGGCATGCTGTCGAAGCCGGCCGAATCAGGCGCCTGCACAAAGACCGCGCCGTCTTTTTCCTTGATGGCGCGCAGCCCCAGCGTTCCGTCCGAGCCCATCCCGGAAAGGATGACGCCTATGCTGTTTTCCTTCTGATCTTCCGCCAGTGCACGAAAAAAGCCATCAATCGGCAGATGCCGTCCACGCGGGGCAACCGGTTCCAGCAGGTGCAACACGCCGTGTAGGATGGATAAATCCCACTTCGGCGGGATCACATAGATATGGTTCGGTTCCACTGTTGTCCGGTCTTTGATCTCAAGAACCGGCAGGGCGGTGGACTTTTGAAGCAGCTCCGGCATCATGGCTTTATGATTTGGGTCCAGATGCTGAACCACAACAAAGCCCATGCCGCAGGCTTCCGGTACATTCTTAAAAAAGAGTTCCAACGCCTCAAGCCCTCCCGCTGAAGCGCCGATGCCGACGATGGGGAATGACTTTGCAGGATGCTTCTCGGATGCATGCGCAACCGCTTCCACGCCGCGATCCGGTTTGCCGCACTTCGCATTAGCGTTTCGCATCTTCGTGTTCTTGTTCATGATAGCCCCTTTTCAGATGGCAGATCACGACTCTCAACGGACAACGCCGCGTGAACGGCTTGAACGCGTCTCGCATGAGTCAGTCGCTAATCATCGTCACGTCGTCCTCACCTTTTACCGGTTTCTCTAACTCGTTTCGCGCATTGCGACTTGCACAGCTTGTGCCGAGCGACAGCGTAACGTTATCTTACTGGCTAGTATTGCGCGGAACTTATGTACAATGCGAGGCAAATTTACATGTATATTGCCCGCCTGTGTTTAGTACCTTTCAATGCCATCTGGCAATATCTGCGGTGGGTTCTAGGTTTCGGGTTTCGGGTTGCGGCATCGGGATCGGGTGCATCTCATGTTCGCCAGAGCCTTTTCGGACAACGATAGCAGGCGACGAGAACGATGGGGATATTATCTTCCCTGTCACGCTGAAGGCGGATCGTGATCCGCTCTTGTTGCCCGTTATCGTCGCCCTCGTGTTCGTTTTTCGCCCCGTTCCATGTCAGTGACAAAAGAGTCAGTCCTAGTCCGACGCCATGCTTGTACCGGCAGTCGAGGCCGACCGCTCTCCACTGCTGGCTTTGTGAGGGTCAAGACCAAAGGCTGGCTAGACCCTATCCGAAAATGGTTTTGCACTCCGAGAGATTTCAATATCCAACAGCCAACACTCAAATCCAATATCCAAGGAGGGAAACTTCGCTGAAACTCTTACTCGGATACCCTTAACCAAACTGCTTCGTACAAATTCTCGCTATTAGCGATGTGTGAGTTCAACAGCAAGAAGGTCTCTCGAAGTACACACTTCTGTGATGAACCGAATATAGTGTGTTGAATGAAGAAATCTCCTATTTCCCGCCCTTTCAGGGCTAAATTGTTCTATATCTCGTTCCCCAGGGCGTTCCCCTGGGCTAGTATATTCAGGACTTTCAGGCCATAGACACATGTGGAAATCCCTTTGGTTGACTTGTACTAAATCCGTGTTTGCGACCACCGCAAAAGAGTGTGAGTTTGGACAACGCCTTGCCCGTCGTCGTCTTGATCTCGACCTCACTCAGGCGCAGTCAGCTGATGAGGCTGGAGTGGGCAAGCGTACCGTCGAGCGGATCGAGGCTGGTGGCGACCTTGCCTTCCAGTTCATCCTGGTAGCGTTCCTGTTGCTCCTGAGCCTGATCATACGCATCCGAATCCGTTTAGAGCATATCACCCTTGGTATTCGTGACATGGTATCCATAATAACCCTTGTTATGCGGGAATCATGGCGCTATATTGCACCCCTAACATCTGACAGTATTGTAGGGAGCCAAATAGACGAAACCTTTTACAGAACGTAGACACCAATCGGAGGTTTAGAAATGAAAAGACTTGCTGAAGAGAGCATTCTGAATTGGGCTCAATCTCCCCGGCGAAAACCACTCATCATCCGCGGAGCGCGACAAGTGGGCAAGACGTGGCTTGTCGAGAATTGCCTGGCAAAACAATTTGAACGCGTCGTCAAGATTGACCTTGAAGGTCAGCCGCAATTCCACGCAGCCTTCGCAGGAGAGTTAAGTCCCAAGGCAATGCTCAACGCCATCGAGCCCTACACGGAGCGAATCCTCCCCGGCAAGACACTGCTGTTCATCGATGAGATTCAAGCCTGTCCAAGGGCGATTACAGCACTGCGCTATTTCTATGAACAGCTACCCGAGTTGCACGTTGTCGCTGCAGGTTCAATGCTTGAGTTTGCTTTAGGTGACTACTCCGTACCCGTAGGGCGGGTTCAGTATCTTCATCTTTCACCCATGACGTTTTACGAGTACTTGTTAGCCATGGGCAAGAACGCCGCAGCCGAAAAGATACTAGAGCATCCGCGCGAACACTCACAAGCCACCGTGGATGCTTTGCACGAGCAGTTGCGGGACTATTTCTTCATCGGGGGCATGCCTGAAGCCGTGGCCACCTATCGTGACACGGAATCACGACTCGAAGCCTTAGACGTCCACTCCCAAATTGCCACGTCCTATCGTGATGATTTTGCCAAATACCGCCCATCTGTTGATCGCGCCTGCCTAGACAGCGTGTTTGAAGCCGCCAGCAAATCAGTGGGTCAACAGATCATTTACACACACCTCTATGAGCACGCCACTGGCAAAACCAACCACAAAGCCTTCGACCTTCTATGCAAGGCAAAGCTATTCAGCAAGATCCGCTCTGTCACCCCTTCAGGCTTGCCTTTGGGGCTCTCGCACGGGAAGCGCTTCAAAGCGGCGATGCTGGATATTGGTCTCATGCAATATGTGTGTGGGATGGATCCAACGATGGCCGTTGGCAACCATAGCCTGATGGCGCTCTATCGCGGTCAACTCGCTGAGCAATTTGTTGCCCAAGAAATGTTGGCGTGGCATAACGAAACACTATGCTACTGGTCTCGTGCAGCAAAAGGATCCAGTGCGGAAGTTGACTATCTGGCGATTCGTGATGGCAAGATCCATCCCCTCGAAGTCAAGTCGGGCCCGGCAGGACGCCTCCGAAGTCTGCACCTGTGCCTGGACACGTATCGCAATTGCGAACAGGGTTGGGTACTCCAACAGGGCCCCTATCAGGAACTCCCCGAACAGAAGTTGGTATTCTGGCCATTGTACGCCACAACACAGCTGGGGAATTGCCAGAGATTGTCGCATCACGTAACGGGTTGACAATGAATCACGTCCTGCAGTCCAGCTTGAACGACGTCCGAATCGACATCCCTAGTCTGAAATTCGAACGCCCGCCCTCCACCGCCCGCTTTGTGAGGGAGGCTGGAGGGTTTCAGGTTGCCACCTTAGGAAACAGGCCAAGTTTCAGACTAGATGCGCCATTGCCGCGACTGCACGTGGTGGAGCTTGAGAACGGCCTTGAGCTTCTTGTGCAACGTTTCGAATGTAATGGGTTTCGTTAGATAATCCTCTGCGTACTCGTAGGAGGCGTCCTCCTTGGTTTCCTCCGTCGGATTCCCGGTCAGAATGACTACCGGGATGTGGCACGTCCGCTTTGATTTCTTTAGTTTCTTGAGCACCTCAATCCCGTTGAGTCCGGGCATTGTAATGTCTAGCAGAATGACAGACGGGATTCTCCACCAGGCAATGCGCAACCCTTTGCGCCCATTGCTTGCCGTAAAGACGCGGTAGTGTCCCGTCTTCTCCAGCCAGACCCTCAGAGTCAACCGTACCCCCTGTTCGTCATCAATTACAAGAGTTCTTGTCTGTTTCGGTCGCCTTGCCATATCGACTCCCTTCTCTGCTGTATCGCACCAGTACCTATGAGCAATTCAAACACCCCCCTGCGACGCTGTCCACAAGAAACGAGAATTCGAACATTTGATTTGCCACAACAGCGGATGTAGAGTGGCCTTTCCGGGGCATCCTCGCTTTGACTCTCTCTTTCTGTTGGTTTGCAGCTCTCATCACACGGGAAGATCTACATAAAACCGCGTCCACTGCCCTGGCTTGCTTTCTACACTCAACTCGCCGCCATGGTCCTTGACGATGCCGTGGCTGATCGAGAGCCCCAGGCCCGCGTCTTTGTCTCTCGGCTTGGTGGTGAAGAACGGGTCAAACATGTGCTCGCGGACCTCTGGGGGAATGCCGACGCCGTGGTCTTCGACTGTAATGCGAACGTAACGATATCGGATATTGGATATTGGAGAGGGTGCCGCGAGATTCACTTGCTTTTGTTTGCGCTCCTGCATAGTTCCGATATCCGCTATTCCATCTCCCACATCTGCAGTTCCACCATCCGCCATCCGATGTCCGATATCCGATATCAGTTGGGCACTAATGTGCATGATCTTATCTTCGTCATGTCCCTCATACTTCTCATTCAGCGCATCGCGGGCATTGGTCAGGAGATTCATCAGCACCTGCTGGATTTGCTGGTTCCGGCATCTGATCTCTGGCAGGTCTTCAGGCACATCTGCGGAAAGCGTGATCTGGTCGTGCCGCATCACTGCACTGACAAGCGAGAGAGTGCCGTTCACGATGTCGATGATGCGCGCGGAATTGTGGAATTGCTTGTCTTGCCGAGCAAACCTCAACAGGTGCTTCACGATCGTGGCGACGCGTTCGGTCTCCACTATGATCTCGTTGGCGTACTTACAAAGGGGCGATTCTGTATTCATCCCATCCTGGATCAACTGTGCGTAGTTCATGATGCCCATGATCGGGTTGTTAATTTCGTGCGCTACCCCGCTGGCCAGCGTGCCGATGGATTCGAGCTTCTGGGACTGGAAGAGCTCACTCTTAAGTTTTAACCTTTGTTCCTCAGTCTCATGCAGTTTTGAGCGCAGCCTGCCGACCACGATGTTCAACGCCTCCTCAATGGCGAGAATGTCCTGTCCCCCCCCGCCCGACAGATCGACCTCGTCCAGAAGCTCGCCCTGCGCCACGTCTTGCAGGTACGATCGCAACCTCATGATGACGGCCGGGTACCTGCCGAGCAACATATAGCCGAAGCACATGGCCCCGGCAATCCCCAGTACCGCAACGGCCCAATGTGCCGGCGTGAGCAACTGCGCGTCTCTTGAGGAGATGTACAGATAGTACAGCGTGAGGCAAGGAATTACGGAGATCAAGGCGACCGCAATGGCAAAGTGAACGCGGGCACCTCTGGATGACAACCGCAGGCTATTTGGCTGGTGCTTCATTCGATCCTCTCTTTCCGGTCTGGGCGACCAGTCTGCTTGATCCCCAAAACTACGATCGCATACTGTGCGGGCTCTGTATGTGGGGAGAGTGTGTGACTTCGTGTGGGGAATGTTGGAGTAAATCGGGAAATGGGAGGGGGGAGAAAATCTGAAATCTGAAATCTGAAAGGCTGAAAGGCTGAAAGTTGAAAGTTGAAATGGGAGGGTGGTGGGAGGTGAAAATGTTTACTCAGAGGCAATGATATGGCTCCCTTTTGGGGAGCGGGTTCGTTTTATCGTGCCGTCATTAACCCTAGGCATTCTGCCTGGGCTTTGATGTGGTTACCCTTTGGGCAATGTTCTGTTCCCTTCCCCAAAGGGGATTCACATTATAGCCAGGGGTGGAACCCCCCGGACACCTTACCCCTCCGTTGTCAGCCCGTTGGCAATCGCGAATTTCACCAGGCCGGCAATGCCTGCCACTCCGAGTTTAGTCATCAAGCGACTGCGATAGCTTTCCACGGTCTTGGGCGACAGATGGATCATCGTGGCGATCTCCTTACTCGATTTTTCCTCAACGACAAGTTGCAAGATTTCGCGCTCACGGAAACTGAGCGACTCGACCGGGCTGACCTTCGACTTACGTTTCAAATGTGCATAGTCTTGAAGGACCATGTCGCTCACCTTCGGGCTGACAAAGTGGCGACCTTTGGCCGCGGCGTGTATGGCACTCACGATTTCTTTTCCCGCAGACTCCTTCAACACATAACAGCAGGCGCCGGCCCGCAAGGCGCCATGGATATGCTCTGCTGTGGCATGCATGGAGAGAATAATCACGCGCGTGGAAGGGTGTTGCTTGGTCACCTGTCGCGCAGCCTCAATTCCGTTGAGTTGGGGCATGGAGATATCGAAGACAACCACATCCGGATGAAGCTGTGCCACGAGCTGTACCGCCTCGCGCCCGTCGTCGGCAACGCCGATAACCTTGATATCCTTCTGCTTCTCCAGAATGAGCGCCACGCCTTCACGGACGATTCCATGGTCATCGGCCAGTAATACCTTGATTGTCATTCCTGTTCTCCCCCCGTTTTTAACACTTCATCGCACACTTAAGCGCACTTTTACTCGCCACCCTTACTGTTATGTAGCTTAATCGCCTCACTTCGTTTTTCATACTTTTCTTAATCTCCCCCGATTTCCTCCTTGACCCCTTTTCCTGCCGAAGCGGGAATGTCTATGACAACGCTTGTGCCATTGCCTGGGCATGAGTGCACGCAGAGGTCGCACCCCATCGCGTGGGCCCGTTCCCGCATGATGGTCAACCCCCAATGGGACTCACTCTCTGTATCAGGGGCAACCTCGAACCCTATCCCGTTATCCGCGATAACCATCCGCCACCCCGTCGAATTCGCCTCGCACGTAATGCACGTCTCGGTAGCCTCCGCGTGGCGCAGAACGTTCGTCAGAGTTTCCTGGACAATTCGAAAGACGGCCGTCTCCGTGTGGGAAGACAGTCGCCTGATCTCGTCCACTTCGTCAATCACAACAGAAATCCCGTTGCGTTGCGAGAAACCCTCGCCATACGCGCGCACTGCCGCAATAAGACCATAGTCGTCGAGCACAAGAGGGCGCAGTTCCGTCATCACATCGCGAATGTCCCCCGCCAGGGCCTCCGCCTGAACACACGCGTTCTTCGCTTTGCCCAGAATGTCGGGAGGCGTGTCCGCCGGCAATGCTTCCGCGACGTAGGAAAGGGTTATCGCCAGCGCGGTAAGCGACTGACCCACGCGGTCGTGCAACTCGCGAGACAAGCGCTTGTGCTCTGCTTCGTCAATGTCGGACAGCTGTCCCGCAAGAGATTGCAGCCGTTTATTAGCGCGCACAAGTGCTGTTTCCGCCTGCTTGCGTTCGCTGATGTCGCGCTGGACCGCAACGGAGCCATCGATCTCACCCCTTTCGTTTCGCGTTGGCGACACCTTGTACTCGCAGATGAACGTGGTCCCATCCTTACGTTTATTGAGCCCTTCTCCCGTGTATGATTTGCCAGAGGAAACGGTCCGATAGAGCGCTTTCTGCATCTTCTCGGCCGTGGGTTCGGCGTTGAGGATATCGGGCGTGCGGCCAATCAGCTCCTCGTTAGCATAGCCGAACAAAGCCTGCCCGGCTGAGTTGATGTACGTGATCTTAAAGTTCACGTCGGTGACCATGATGGAGTCCGTCACCTGCTCTGCAATCGCACCAAGGAACCTGAGACGGTCCTCTGCTCGTTTGCGTTCACTGATATCCGTCATCACTCCACGGATGCCGGCAGGTTGGCCGTCCGCTGTGAGGACTGACCGGCTTGATGTCTTGACCCACATGTAGCTGCCGTCCTGTTTGCGCATCCGATATTCACTCGGATAGATCCGCCCCGCGAGTTGGTGCTCAAATGCTTGGCGGATCCGCGCGAGATCGTCGGGATGGATCAGGGGTTCATAGGCTTGCCCCACGAGATCGGCCGGTCGATATCCGAGCACGACTTCGACCACGGGGCTGATGTAGGAGAAGTGACTGTCTATGGCCAGTTCAAAAATTACATCGTTCAAGTTCTCGACCAACTCGCGATACTGCTTCTCTCGTTGCGCGAGTTCGGCCGTGCGCTCAACGACCTTGCCTTCCAATTCCTTCTGGTAGTGTTCCTGTTGCTCCTGAGCTTGATCATACGCATCCCGCCGCTGCTTTTCTTCTGCCGCGCGGCTGACGACCTCGAGGAGCTGTTCTTTGCCGACCGGCTTTGTGAGGTAGTCGAAGGCATGCAGATGAATCGCCTCGCGGGAAGACCGTACCTCCGGCGCTCCGGTCGCGAAAATGATCTGCGTGTTCGGATTGCGGTCGCGGATGGCCTTGGCGATATCAACCCCGTTGTCCTGCCCCAATAGAATATCCAGAATTGCTACGTCGAAATCGTGCTCATCGACAAGTGCCGTGGCTTCCGTCCGGCTCGCCGCCGTGTGGACAGTGTGCCCGGCAGCCTCCAAGAACATCGCCATCGTCAGCCGGATGCTCTTCTCGTCCTCAACAACCAGGACGCGGGTCTTCCGTGTTGCATTCTCAGACATGCCAGCTCTTCCGTTTGCGTTTTTCGATCCGCTCGTACCAGATGTAGAAGCATTTCGTCATCCCCCGCGTTGAAGACTATAGCTGTGCCCGCGAAGGCGCAAGAAGATTTGGAAAAGCTGAAAGCTGAAGGCTGAAATGGGAAAAGGGAGAGTGGCTAGAGGTGGCCCGCCTTTTGTCTTTACCCTAATCTTTGCCCCGAATGAAGATGCTTGCCACGGTATGTTATTGGATTTATCGTTTGCAGCTATGAAATCTGCATTTTTTACAAATACGAGTGAGGCCTATAGCCAGATTTACCGTGTCTATGGGGATGGACGCCGGCAGCGCGTAGCCGAATTAACAGACCTGCATCCCGTTTTTATTACACAGGAGAACATTGATGCGGAAGCGGCGCATCTTCAGGATCTTGAGGTCGTCTTTTCAACATGGGGAATGCCGGCGCTTTCAGAGGCGCAAATCGACAACCTTCCCAATTTGAAGGCCGTCTTCTATGCGGCAGGAGCCGTGAAGAGCTTTGCTTTACCGTATCTTGCGCGAGACATTATAGTCTGCAGTGCGGTGGCGTCCAATGGCGTCGCCGTTGCTGAGTGGTGTCTCGCACAAACTCTATTGGCCTGTAAAGGCTACTTCGTCAATGAGCGCCAGTGCCGAGATGCGACGAGGCGCATTGCGAATGATGTATTTCAGGGGCCCGGTACCTATGGTGAGACGATTGCGTTCATTGGGGCGGGCTGCATTGGACGTACGTTGATTGCATTGCTCAAACCGTTTAAGCTAAACGTCTTGGTTGTTGATCCGTTTTTGTCGGATTTGGATGCCGCTGCTATGGGTGTTGATCGTGTTGAACTGGAGCAGGCGTTCCGCGAGGCATACGTGGTAAGCAACCACCTGCCGAACCTGCCGACTCTCCAGAAAGTGCTCACAAAATCACACTTTGCCTCAATGCGGGAAAATGCCACCTTCATCAATACAGGCCGTGGTGCCCAAGTCTGCGAGGCCGACCTCATTGCCGTACTCCGGGATCGCCCTGATCTTACCGCACTGCTTGATGTGACGTATCCAGAGCCTCCTCCTGTGGAGAGCCCCTTCTACGCGTTGCCCAATGCGATGCTTACCAGCCATCTGGCGGGTGCCCATGGCAACGAGGTGTATCGCCTTGCTGACGAAATGATCGAGGCTTTCATTTGCTTCGAGCAGGGCCGACGCCCTGACTGCGCCGTGGATTCTGGGAGCCTTGCAATCAAAGCTTAGGCCGCTGGATATAGGTTTAGTGAGAATCTCTCAACAGGCCATTTCCGGGGCGGGGGCGCCCCAGCTCCATTGTGTGGTGTCAGGGGACTCCCAAAATTAAGGCTATTCAAATGAGTCTGTGGGTAGTTGAGTGTTTCTGGAGAGCCGAATAGTTGTCGTTGCGTGACCGTTTAAAGTTGGTCGGTTAAGGGTATCCGAGTAGGGGTGGCGGTTAAGGGTGCGACAAAGTGTACGGTTGAGAGTTGGAGAGACGCGACTTGACCTCCGAAGCCTTGGCGAAAAGGGGGGGGCACGAGCGTAGCGAGGGCGGAGTAGGAAGCGCAACCATGCCGGCGGCGTGGCAGGCACTTACTCGCATTCTTAATCGCACACTTATGCGATACGCTTACTCGGATACCCTTAAACGATAGACTTTAATCGAGGCAGATGCGTTATCTGTTTGAAAGCCGAAGAACTCACAATTTACCCATAGATTATTCAGAAGAGCCATATTGAGTGGCCTTGCAGAGTAGCGCTGGCGGGTCTATCCAAACCGTCGGCGATAGCGAGCCGGGGTCGTATGGGTTTGCTCCTTGAAGGCGGTGTAGAATCGGTTGGGTGAGCTGAAGCCGGAGTCATACATGATGTCGATAACCTTAAGGTCGGTGGTGACCAGCAGGCGCTGTGCATGCGACAAGCGTAGATGTGTGACATATTCGTTGATGGTCCACCCAGTTACCTGGCGAAACAGACGCATGATGTGATTTCGTGAAACACCCGCGGTTTTGGCAACTTGAGAAATTCGAATGGGTTCCCGGTAGTGCGCCGCCACATACTCAACGGCGCTTTCGAAGACCCCGGGTGCAAGGGGACGCTTGGCGTTGCCCGACGCATTTGGTGTCTCCTCTTTGAGATCCAGCGCCATTCTCCACAGGCGCCCCCTCACTTCCAGAAGTATGATATCACGTCCGTCTCTGCCGTGGTCGTGTGCCAGCTTTACCCAGTTGCGGAACAGGTCGAGGTCGCTGCACGGCTGCTGCCCCGAGCGGTCAATCAGGACGTCAAAACCGAGGACTCGGTCGACGAGATGACGTGGAAGCTCCCATTGCAGGAACCAGGCCAGTGGTATATGCAGACCCACAACGCGTGCGCCAGGCTCGCGGTCAATCATCTGGTGTGGGAAGAAATTCTTTGATAGATTTGGTATATTGATTTCCAGCAACAGAGAATAGATATAATCACGAGTGAGGAAACCCCAGATGTCAGGAATTGATTTGCGCGTAAAGAAGCTGTTTAGAGGAAAAAAGAACCTCGTGATCTCCGCCCTTGATCATGTGGTGGAATACGGCGATCAGCCGGGGATCGAGAGCGCGGCTCCGGCGATTAAGAGCTGTCTGGAAACCGATGCGCTGTTGCTGCCGCGCTTCATGCTCCGGCGTAACTGGGATCTGCTCTCCGGTACCCCCGCCCCTGCGCCGGTGGTGCGCATCAATTGGAGCGCATCATTCTACTATCCACTTGGGTACCGCGAGGGATTTACCACCATCGCCACGACCGTGGAAGAGGCCGTTCAGGCCGGGGCAGAAGCGGTTATCTGTTCGTTGTTCCTCGAAGAGGACAATGATCGGAAACGTGAGACGGAGAATGTTCAGATCTTTTCGGAAGTGGTACGACAGAAAGAGCGCCTTGGGATTCCTCTGATTGGCGAGGCTTATGTGGTGGAGCACAATGAGAAGACTCCAGAACAGGTGCATGCCAAGGTTAAACGTGTTTCTCGCATCATGGCCGAAATGGGCGCTGACTTAATCAAGACCTTCTTCACCGGCGATCGCTTCCACGAAGTGGTCGAGAATACTCCGGTCCCGGTCTTTACGATTGGCGCTGAAAAACTGAATACCGATCTGGACGTGCTCAAGAAGGCGCACGCTTCGATCGAGCAGGGTGCTCGCGGCATCATCTTCGGTCGCAATATCTTCATGGCAGAGAATCCACCTGCACTGATCGCGGCACTTAATTCTGTGATCAACGATGGGGTGGAGCCTGAGGCGGCGGCGCAGATGATGGACAAAGGCTGAAGTTGGGAAAGGGAGCAATGAACACCCAACATTCAGCATCCAAGGCCCAATATCCAGACAGACTCTATTTTATGGGACTGGATCTGGGGACCAGCGCGATCAAGGGCGTGGTCATCGATGCGGTGGGCAACGTTGTGGCGGAGGCCAATAGGCGAACGACGCTGACTCATCCCAAGGTTGGCTGGGTTGAGACCGATCCCGAACAGCACTATTTGGATGTTTGCGAGGTCATTCGTAGACTGGTAGCTGATGCGCCCGGACCCATTGCGGCCCTGGCTATATCCGCAGCATCGGGTAACACACTGTTGACTGACAAGAACGGGAAGCCGCTGACGCCGGTCATCAGCTGGATGGACGAGCGGGCGGAAGACCCGCTGCCTGAGGTCCTGAACGCGCTCTCGCCCGAGGGGGTGCGCCAGATAACGGGTTGGCCTTGCGTGGATCGCTTTCCCCTTGCGCACCTGGCTTGGCTTAGAGAACACAGGAGCCGTCTATTCCGATCGGCCGAACACTATGGCATGAATACCGACTGGCTCTTGTTTCGTCTGACCGGCAACTGGGCGATGGATCATTCCACTGCCACGACGTTCCACATGCAGGACCAGGTTGAAGGCCACTATCATCAGCCCTTTCTGAATCTTTTGGATATTCCGGAAGACACGCTTTCGTCTCTGGTGGAGAGTGGGGCTATAGCGGGGCACGTGACACCGACAGCGGCTAACGATACGGGGTTGCCTCTCGGGACCTCGGTGGTCGCCGGGTGCTTTGATCATCCGTCGGCAGCCCGTGCGATGGGGGTGCTTGAGCCCGGGAAACTGATGCTATCTTGCGGAACGTCCTGGGTGGGGTTCTTCCCGGAGATGGATCGACAACGCATTATTGATGCGAAACTGCTCTGCGACTCGTTTCTCTCAGAGACGGGTGGGCCGTGGGGTGCCATTTTTTCGGTTTCACGCATTGGACGGACAGTTGATTGGTATGTCGACCATGTCATCGCGCCTCATGAGCAGGACAAGATGCGGATCTTTGACGAAACCGCGGCCGCAGCGGAACCGGGTGCGGGTGGCCTGTTGATTGATCTGCTGAAGCCCCCATGTCCTATTGATGCCGAGACAAAAAACGTGAGCCGGGCTGTGATGGAAGGTGCCGCCCGGCTTCTCAACCAGAAAATCAAGCAGCTTGAATCGCGAGGCATGGCATTCAAACAGGCGACGATGGTCGGCGGTCCATCCCGGAGCCCTGTCTGGCCGGGCATCGTCGAGGAGATTACAGGCATTGAGCTGAGCGTCGGCTCGTCTCATGCGGGTGCCAAAGGTGCCGCCCTGTTGGCTGGAATCGGAGTTGGAATCTATAGCGATGCGCGTGATGCGTTTGAACAGACAAGGAGTAGACATGACAATTAAGCACACTGAACTGGATAAACGGGTGTATGATTCTGAGCTGAAGGACTTCCTGCCCTCACGTATTTTTGATGCGCACACCCACCTGTTTGACAAATCCACTCTGGTTCCCGGCCACGTTTTTCCTCCGAAAAGCTACTTGGCTTCCTTCGGCGGGGCGTTCACGCTGGAACAGTGTCTGGAGTGGACGAGTGCCCTTTTGCCTGACATGGAGTTCCACCTGAACAGCTTTGGCAGCCCCTCATACCTGTCCGATTTGGACGCGTCGGCCCGCTATTCTGGTCACATCTCAGATAACGACCGTTTCTTTGGCATGGCGCTGGTGTCGCCAAATGACAAGATTGCGGACATTGTCGGACGGGTTGAGAAGAACCGACTGATTGGCTACAAGCCCTACCTCAACTTTGTTGATTGGAAGCCGGCTGCCGAGGTCACCATCGCTGACATGTTGCCGGTTGAGCAGATGGAATATGCTAACGAAAAGGGGTTGGCTATCACGCTCCACATCCCACGTCCAGAACGCCTGGCGGATCCCGTCAATCAGAAACAGATGATCGACATCTGTAACCGCTATCCGCAGACGAAGATCATATTTGCCCATATTGGGCGAGCCTATTATCTTACAAATATCATCGACCAGCTCGACGGCATTGCAGCCTGTCCCAATGCCTACCTGGATACGGCAATGGTCAACCATGCAGGGGTATTGGAATACGCGCTCCGACACTTTCCGCGGGAACGCATTCTTTTCGGATCGGATGCTCCTGTCGCGTTCTTGCACGGGAAATCGGTGGAGATCAACAACCAGTACGCCTACCTGATGGCGGAGGATGTTGTCATTGGAAGCGCCATATACGATGCCGAGCATGTTGTGGCTTTTACGACTTTCTTTTATGAGCAGCTGCGCGGTATCAAGCAGGCGTCCACACGTGCCGGGTTGTCCCAGTCGGAAATCGAGGACCTCTTCTTTAATAACGCCCACCGCCTGTTCACGGGGGTGGCTCAACGGAACTATGGGGATCGTACAACGCAATCGAAAGGAGCATGTTCATGACCACGCTGTCGATTGGTTTACTCCCGCTCTTTCTTGACTTGTATGATCAGGTCTTGGATCGAGACAAGGCCCAATCCGTCCGTGCATTTGCGGAGACCATAGAAGGGGTATACAAGGCCCACGGCGTAAAGGTCTTTCGGGCACAAGCCTGTCGCACGGGTGACGAATCTCGTGCCGCAGTCGACCAGTTTGAAGAGGCGGATGTTGATGCGATTGTGACGCTTCATCTGGCTTATTCTCCTTCGCTTGAATCCATTGACGCTCTGGCGGAGACCGCCCTGCCGCTGATTTTACTCGATACCACACCTGACTTTAAGTTCGGCTTCGAGCAAGAGGCAGCCCGCATTCTTTTCAATCATGGCATTCATGGGGTGCAGGACCTCTGCAATCTACTGATTCGGCGCGACAAGCCCTTTGACCTTGAGGTGGGGCACTGGGAGCGGTCGGATGTCATCGAACGGACCGTATCTATTCTGAGAGGCTATCAAGTTGCCGGGGCGTTCCGGCAAGCACGCGTGGGCATCGTGGGGGAACCGTTCAAGGGGATGGGGGATTTTGCGGTTCCATTCGATGTATTGAAGCGCGAGATCGGGATGGATGTGATTTTTGCCAGCTCTGAGGAGGTCGCAAAACTGATGCCGGCTCTTGAGGCCCCGGAGGTCCAGTCGGAAATTGCAGTGGACCGCTCCCGATTCACGTCTGCGGACCCTTCGGAGGATGCGCTGGTGGCTACGGAAGCTGCCGGATTGGGCCTTCGCCGTTGGATCGAACAGGAATCCCTTTCGGCGATTACCATAAACTTCAGAGACATCACCGGCGCGCCGGGGCTACCGGTCGTTCCTTTTCTGGAAGCATCCAAGGCCATGGCGCGTGGCGTGGGTTACGGCGGCGAGGGCGATGTTTTGACGGCTGCGTTCTGCGGTGCGCTGGCGCAGGTCGTTCCTGAGTCAACGTTTACCGAAATGTTCTGCCCGGATTGGGAGGGCGACCGAATCTTTATGTCACACATGGGTGAGGTCAATGTGGATCTGCTTGCTGGCACCCCGGTGCTGGAACAGCGAGCCTATCCGTTTTCGGCCGCAGGCGAACCGGTCATCGCATCGGGATGTTTCAAACCCGGTGCGGCGTGGCTGTTGAATGTCGCGCCGGGGCCGAATGACACCTTCACGTTGATAGGCCTGCCTGTGGACGTGTGTGATACCGGTGGCAGCGAAGCCATCAATGCCGGCATACGCGGCTGGATCACGTCCCGGCTGTCGGTGCCCGATCTGCTTAAGCAGTACAGCCTCTGTGGTGGAACCCATCACAGCGTGCTCTGTTACGGAATCGATGAGACGCTTGTGCAGTCCTTTGCCAAAGCCATGCAGTGGAAATATGTCATTATCAGCTAGTCGGGCGCATCGAAGAAGGCCTCAACAATGTCCATAGACTTTACTCCGCCGTTAGCCATTTCAGTATCTCACTCTGTAGGTTCCAGAGTCATCCACCGGTCGAGGTTTTCATGTACGAAGTCATCGTCCGTCAGATTTTCAAGTAGTTCTTTATCCATGCCTCATAATTCAATTGTGCAGTTGTAAAGCGAACGCGTTTCTCGACCACGCGCAATCGCGGCCGGACCGAAAGCCATTGCGCTTGCGTTTCGTTCGAAAATTCTTCTCAACGCGATATGCCGGATGTGGACAGGAAAGCGGTAGGGTGAGACAGCCAAAACCGAAACCATGTTGAAGGTTGAACCGAACGGCCAGTGGGGTGTATTTTGGTAGCGCTTTTATGAACCGAACGATTTAGCAAACGACAAGGAGCATCCCATGTTACAGGCTGGCGCGGCAACGATAGACATCACCAACGAAATCGGACGTCCGATACAGGGCGCGAATGTGGATCAGGTCGCTGAGAGCATTCGGGACCGCTGCGAAGCGAATGCACTTTATCTCAAGGAGGCTGATCAGGAGGCCCTCTTCATCAGTTGTGATTTTGTCGGCATCGAACGGCGTTTCCTGGATCCGATTCTGGCGTCGATCACCCTCGCCAGCGGCGTCGAGCCGGAGTCGATCATTTTGGCGGGAACCCACATGCATTCGGGACCGTCGCTGATCCCGACCAACCCGCGCAAGGCGATTGATACCGACTATCTCAAGCGGCTGGAGCATCTGTTATCCGACGTGGCGACACGAGCGAAAGGGACGGCGCAGCCAGCACGTATCGGGTGGGGCCATGGCTCGGCCCAGATCGGATACAATCGACGCGTTTGCTGGGCGGACGGCACGCACAGCATGCATGGCGACACGACGCGGGAAGACTTCACGGGGCTTGAGGGGACCGTCGATCCCAGTCACCTTGCCCTTTTCATCCTGCGGGAGGATAACTCACTCGTCGCCGTGCTGTATCACAATACCACGCATCCCACATCATTCTACGGCGCGAACTTCTATTCGGCCGACTTTCCCGGGCTGGCCCGCAGCTACCTTCGTGAAGCCGTTCAGGACGAGCTTCCCGTCCTCTACTTTAACGGGGCGCAGGGTGATATCGCGATGGAAAACCAGGAGACTAAGCACCGTTTCTGCGAAACGAATGAGCAGGGGATGCGCCGCCTGGCACACTTGGTTACTGGCGAGACGCTCCGCTTGCTGCACGAGATGACGCCCTGCAACGAAACGCGCTTTCGACATATGCACGAGACGCTGACTGTCGATATCCAGTTGCCCACTGAAGAGCGCCTTGCCTGGTCGCGCGATATCAATGCACGAGTTTCTTCAGGCGCGGATGGAGAAGTGACACCGTCAAAATGGGACACCATGCTTGCGCATGGCATTCAGTCGCTTCAGGACCAATTTGGCGATCATCCCGTCGATGTTCTGCACCTGCATGGAATCCGCATCGGTGACATCGCCATCCTCACCCAACCCTGCGAACTCTATTGTCAGTTCGGGTTGGACATCAAACGGCGCAGCCCCGCTCCCGTCACGGCAGTCTTCGGTATGTGTGACGGTTCGGAAGGCTACATGGGAACGGTGTACAGCAAACTCGGTGGTGGTTACTCTGGCGAACCCATACAATGGAGCCGCTATGCTGCGGAGGGGGGATATGTGGTGGTTGATGCCGCTGCGGACCTGCTTCGCCGTCTGTGGAAAGAGGGGTAGGTCCACGGTGTCGACGAGTAGGGGGGGGGGATAGATGAGAGAAGTCACCCTTGTAGCGTTTGGCGATTCCATCACGATGGATCGACATGTTGAGGATGAAGAGAAGCGATGGCTATCCGTGCTGAATCGATTGTTGTCGGAGCAGTACCCGGCCGTCATTTTTGACGTTATCAACTCCGGTATGGGCGGGAATTCCGATCGCGAGAAGATGGCTCGTTTTGAGCGGGATGTGTTGGACCACGATCCGGATGTCCTGTTGCTTCAGTTTGGTGGCAACAATTCAGGATACAACGCCCCCTCGCGTTCTGTCTCAGTTGCTGAAACAACGCAATACTTACGGGACATGCGTGCATTGCTCCCGAACAAGACTCAGGTTGTGCTGATTACCTTTCCGCATGTGCTCTGGATGAAGCATGCTTTTTGCCTGGCGGATCCGGCTAGGTTCACCTCCTTCCATGCGAAAGACGGCGGCCACGAGGCCTTGTTGAATCGGTTTAGGGAAGCCATAAAGGACTTTGCCACGGAAAACAGGTACCCCGTCGTCGATCTATATGAAACCATGAAGCAAACGGTGAATATTGAGAGTCTTCAGATTGGAGATGGCGTGCATTTGAATAGTAAGGGAGACCGCTTGCTGGGTGAGCTTGTGTTTCATTGCTTGGTTACGGATGTTCTGGATGGAAAGGTCTTGCAGGGTTGACGGACGGAACGAGTGTCAAGATGAGACAGCTTCAGCGGCAATCCGTTCGGCTTCGCCCTGCCGGTCCGCTGGCTTGGAAAAGTAAATGTTTATTGGCAAAATAGTCTCTCAAGGAGACTGCACATCACCCTCGATGAAAGTTTATCGTTTAAGGGTATCCGAGTTATGTTGCGCTTAAGTGTTCGCATTTCTTCGTATGCCCTTAATTTAACTTCGTAAACAAGCCAATCTGTGTGACCCCCACGACCTTGTGTCGTGGGGGTCATTATTATTCGATTCTGAGAAACCCGATACACCAGGGCGCTATAGGCGGAACCGTAACGGTTAGGGTGCCGTTTGATTCGGCTACGGGTAGCGTTTGTATTTGGCCATCATGGGTATGCCAACTCACCCCCGCATAGTTCAGACAATCAACCTTGCCATGACCCTGACAGTTGCTGAGCTGGAAGCTCGGTGCCATGCCGATAGCCCGGACTTTTCCAGCCGAACGGACCCTCCCCGCCGCTGACGCTTCGTGCACCTCGAGAGCGGGGAAGCCGTAATCGGTTGCAAACCAGATTTCATCACAACAGCCAGGATACTTGGCGATTTCCTGCAAAAGGTCATCGAGCAGAACATCGTTCTTATGGTGACTAAAGAGCCGAAGACTGATAAACGGATCGGCTGCCGGAAGCGCTTTCGGTGTCATTTCAAATTTCCTTTATGGGGTATTCCCATTGCTGGACTACCCCCTACATTTTGACGTTCGTTATTACGCTCACTTCTTATCATCCTGTTCTTCGCTTGTCATCCTGAGCGAAGTCGAAGAGCCTGTCCTGAGCCTGTCGAAGGAATCTCAAGTGCAACGCGTTACGACAGACATGAGATCCCTCGACAAGCTCGAGATGACATGACAAATCCATTCACTATGTATAGTACGTGGTCCAGCGAAAGAGATACCCCAATTCCCTTTTTATGCATTAAACATCATATGAATCAATGGTATCGGAGTCACCCCGGGCCGGTTCAGAAACAATATTTAAGTCTCCATCAGTTCGGAGATCATCACGGTTCGTTCTTCCCGGCTGGCTATTTCAGACGCCTGTCCCACCACGGTTGCCAGGAGGCCCTGCTCTAGGGTGGACGTGTTTTTCCGTGTCCCGATCACTGTCTCGATAAAGGCATCCACAAGCTTTGGATCGGCACCACCGTGACTGCCGTCGAGTGTCGGAATTGAATACCGAATTGTTTCCTGGCTCCACCTGGGGCGGATCAGGATGGTGCGTTCATGCAAACTCACCTCAGCCTGCCCCTTGGTTCCGACCACCGTATAGAGCCGGTCAGTAAGCGAGGTGATAAAGCACTCCATATGGCTGGCCCGGATGCCGCCTTCGTACTCTACAATCGAAATGCCGTTGTCATGCACACTCTTGTCAGAGGTATATATACAGAGATCCCTTTCGTATTGATCCTCCGCAATGGCCTTGTCATCCCACATTGCATTTTTCTCATAACCGCTGTAGTCCTTGCAGATTTTCCGGTAATGGCACTTGCCACAGGTGGGCCCCACAGGCTTACCGTCCTCAAGTTCAAATGGGATATTGTCCTCATTTAAGACAGAAATTCCGGCGGTAGCACTCACCTTAACCGGCTGGGGAAAGTTCAGGAGCCATCCGAATACGTCAAAGTCATGCGATCCCTTATGAATCCAAAGGCCGCCGGAGATCTCGTACTTCCGGTTCCACCTCGCCATATAGGTTCGGCCGCCATTGTAAAACTCGCGGTTCTCAATCAAAAACACACGCCCTAGAATACCGTCATCGACAATCTCCTTGAGTCGCTTGAGGGTTGGGTCATGACGAAGGTTGAAGCCCATCATGGCGATCTTGCCTGCGGCATTGGCCGCTTCAATCACCGCCTTGCACCCTGCTACCGTCGTCGCCAGCGGTTTATCAAGGAGCACATTGGCTCCCTTTTTAATAGCCGCAACCGCATTATCCGAATGGCAGTTGTCAGGACTGGTAATCACCACAGCATCCAGTTCCTCCGCACCAAGCATTGCCTCTATTTCGGTATAGTAGTTGTACGTCCCCCCGAGAATGTCACCGGCCGCTTTGGCTCTCGTCTGATTCGGATCACACAAAGCTTTCACCTCTGCATCAGGATGCGCCTCTATCAGCATGCCAAAATGACTGCCCCGACCGCCTATTCCAATGATCCCAATCTTGACTTTCATTTCATTCTCCTTTTTACACCATAAAGTTCATTCGCGCACCACTCACCACGCTCAATGTCGAAGCACACGGACGAAATGTTATAACGCTCCTAAAAAACAAAACTAAGGAACGATGTCAATAAAACCATAAAAAAGAAAATGCATAGACAAGACGCACTATTTGTTATAACATATCGACGCTATGAAAAAGTTTGAAATTGTACTTTCGGCTCTACTCAGCAGAATTGAGGTCGGAGCACTGAGGCCGGGTGATCGGATCCCGACGGAAAAAGAGCTCTGTACCGAATTCGCTGTGTCCCGCATAACAGCCATGCGGGCGGTTAAGGAACTGGAGAAAGCCGGGAGGGTTAGCCGCACCCCGGGGCGCGGCAGCTTTGTCTCTGAGGCGAAGGCGCCATCTCTCCCCTGCGTCTCCCTTATCCTCCCCATGATTAACCGTGGCTATTACAGCGACATGGCCGACGGCTTCTGCTCCACGCTAAAGGAGCAGAACGCCATTGGAATGGTTCAGACCGATAATTACAATCCCGCCTACACCACCGAACTCATCACGCAACTCAAGAATCAGGGGACTCACGGTCTCGGAATTGTTCCCAGCGGAAAGACGGCAGTTATGGATCGCCTGCTGCCGTTGATTGAGAAGGTTCCGTTTCCGGTTGTCATCGGCTCCCGTAGCCTCAAAGGATTCTCCGGCCACCAGATCATTGTCGACGAGGAACAGGCCGGGTATCGCTCAGCCACCTACCTTCACAGCATCGGCCACAAACGAATCGCCTATGCTGGCTCGACCCGGGGCTACTCCTCCTCGGAGCTCCGTTATCAGGGCTTCAGGCGCGCCGTTGAAACGCTCAAGCTCAAGCCCGAAGACTGTCCGCTGCTGGGCAATATTGACCCCCTCGCCCTACCCGCACTCAAGGCTCAATTCAGCGGTCGCAAAGGACCTACCGCCATCGTTTCCGCCGATGAAGCGGAGGCTATTCAGCTCTTCGACCTCCTCAACGCTCTTGGGATTGACGTCCCGAAAAGAACCGCCATGCTGTCCCTCGACGGAGGCCAACTCGCCCCCGCCATGACAGTTCCTCTTACCACGCTGGACTTTCCCGGACGGGAGATCGGCATCCAGATCGCCATTCACCTCCTGAAAAGGTGCAGGGCTGGTGGTGCGCCTGGAAGCCGAGGTAAGCAGGGGGTAGATGATAAGGCAGGAAGGGTAACGAGGATCGAGGCGGCGCTGACTGTCAGACAGTCCTGTGGAGCCAAGCAGAGTTGCTACCGCCACGAATTTCTCCGCGACCGGATTCAACAGGAAATTAAGTAACCATCACCCCAAAAGCGCCTAGCCTAAAGGGGCACTGATAGGTGTTTTGAGACCTCCTCTAGCTTCTTAATCTTCTTCAGTATACCAACGAACGGAAGTTCTGTATCGTGTGGAACGTAATAAGGTTGCCATCGTGGGCGGTTTTCGAGTTTGCGTCTCCAGAGCGGCTCAGCACGTGAAGGTCTTCCCCGTCGATGACCATGGATGCGTAGTGACGTGACGCTACCTCGCACGCTCCGACCGTTACCAGCCCGGCAAAGCACCAGTCGATCATATTGCGTGAGAAGTGGAGCTGTAGGCGGCGGCGTTCGTTGTTCGGTAAATTGTAGCGGTCCGGTGGTATGCGGTCGGGGCGGATCATGCTATCGGTGGCCTGGGTGGAGAGGAGCCAGAAGCGTTGTGTCTTTTCGTCAAAGAGCACGTGGAACTTCATCTGTCCGCCAGGGCAGGGCGTGTAGAGGATGCTCTTGCCTGAAGGGACGGTTTCGAGTTGGGTGGTCATGGCTCCGGTGCCAGGCTGTGGGCCTTCTTCGACAACCTTAGCAATGCAAGCGTAGCCGGTGCCGCCGGTGTGGGCACGTGCCCAGAGGTGGAGGGTACGGCCGGAGGGGTCGTGCCAGAGGTGGTTCGGGTCGGTGAATTGGATCACGTTGGTTTCGAGCCAACCCATGGGGGCACAGTTTCGACCCGGGGCCGGGTTGCTGCCACTTGGATAGGGCGCATTGAAAAAGGGGATGCCGAAGTAGTCGATGGCCGGGTCAGTTTCCACGCCAGGGAGGGTGTCACGGAAACTCAGCTCCGACGCGAAGGTCCAGTTCTCCCGTCTTGTCAGGTCGTCGTCGACACGCCCTCGCATCAGTACTGGAGCTACCTCGCCTACATACCAGGTTTGAATGTCCTGGGTGACACGTCGCTCCATTACCAGATAGACGCAGCCGTTGGCCATGTGGACATTGCAGGGCGCTTGATGCCAACGTTGTCCTTCGGTGAGCTTCACCGGCTCACTCCAGGTCTCGCCGTCATCATCAGACCGGATAACGGTGAGATCCCCGAGGTGGCCCAGGATGTAGAGGCTGTTTCCTGCCTGGAAGGGACGAGCATGGAAGAAGGGATACCGGGATGTCTCTCGCCAGTTCTCCCCATGGTCATCGGAGATGTAGGCGCGCCCCTGCCAGTAGCGCGAGCAACTGGCATACTCGCCCTTGGGGCCATCAACCGTATCCATACCCGGCCCGCCCAGGTCGCAGCTGGCAATGAGACGTCCCGAGGGTAGTCGGCAAATTCCGGGACTGTAGCAGCTGATTTGCTGTGGGTTCGGGCTCTCGAAGAGGGCGGTGTAGTCGTTAGCCAGGGGCTTCATTATTTGTCTCCTGCTCTTTTGACAGTACCCAATTTCTGTTGCCAGGCTCTAATCTGTTGGTGAAGATGTTGGTGGAGGATGCTCAAGTCATCGTTCTTCCCACGTGGTATATCCAGACGGCAGGTTGCGGTAATGGGGAGGCCGATCCGTCCAAGGTAATCCTTGGCTCCGGCCGGGTACTCCAGCCGCGCCAGCGGATCGGCGATGGCGAGGAAGGTGCCGAGTTCATCTGCGAGTTCGGCGTGGGTTCTGTAGTTCTCGCAGAGCCAGGCAAAGAGTTGGGGGTATAGGTTGGCGGCGATATTGCTGCAGCCGGCGGCTCCATGCTTCAGCCCGATTAGTAGGCTGGGGCTATGGGCGTTGTAGAGATGGAGGCGGGTGTTCTTTACCGCCTCGCATTTGGCTTGGAGAAGATCCTGCTGGGCCGAGGTCTCCTTGAGAAAGATAAAGCGACCCGTTTCTGCAGCCCATTTCAGGTCTTTAGTCGGGATGAGTCGATGATAGGGAGCGGGGCATTCGTAAAGTCCGAGGTCTACAGATGCTGTACCTTCCGCCAACGTTTCAAGCGCCCCGCGTAGCTCTGACTCCTTCGCATCTTCTCCCATCAACTGACAAGGCATTAGGACGACGGCATTCACTCCTGTATCAGACATGCGCCGGATGAATTCGGTATGGTTGTCTGCGGTTTCGGCGAACGTGCCGGGGGCAACGACCGGCACACGGTCGTCGGCTTGCTTCACAACGTGGGCGGCCAAAGCCAGTCGCTCTTCAGGGGTGAGAGTGTACATTTCGCTTGAGAGGCAAACGGCGAAGAGGCCGGCAATATCGGCTTCGATGTACCAGTCAACTAGGGCGCTGACCCCGTCCCAGTCGATGGAACCGTCTGCATGAAATGCGGTCAGCATCACCGGCCAGACACCTTTTGGAAGCCTATCATTAGTCACGATTAACTCCTTCCGAACCTAAGTGCTTGCTATATGAAAATAATTGTATACATGTAGACAATCCGTTTGCCAAGAGATGAACCCCTGAACACTCACAACGCCTGCCATCGGCAAACCGCCGCACAACATTATTGAGTCATCTACTCAAAGAATACAGAACTTAGGAGCTAATGGTGTCAAAAGCCCGCGACGGCAGGACCGCGAAAAGCGCGTCGCTTTCGTCCGTGAACATCCCGAGCTCTGGGGTGATCACGACGCCCTTGCAAAGGCCCTTCAGGATGCCGGACTCTACAGCAAGAAAACAAATCGGCTGGATATCAGCGTGGGGTGCAGTGCTCTTATTGAAGAGGCAATGGGGTAGGGTGCTTTAAGACCACAAAATGTGATCTTAGAGATGACTCCCTTTTTGAGGTCGCAAATTGCGACCTCAAACAGAACCAACAATGACGGCTACAGGTAGCCGCCTTCCTTCGTGTGGAAAATCAGTTCCCATATCTTGTCGGCTTTGCCCTCTTCAAGGGCCTGCAATGGCGTGCGGCCATCAAGCCACTCATTGGGTTGCTTCAAACCACGGCGCAATGTCTTCCGGTTCCATGATTTCCGATAGCCCCACGATCAAGCGGCGCGCTTCGTTCAGCTTGCGCTGCTTCCCCATTGAGAGCCGGGTTTTCGCTTCCAACGTGGCTAGAGTGCGTTCCGAGCAATTGCTCAGTGCTGCATATACAGGGCGGCTGATTTTCACCTTACGCCGCCACTGTTGCAGTGCCGGTCCGCTTTTGATCTCCGCACTCGGATTGAAATCGGCCAGTTGCGGTCTGTCTTTTATTATCATTGTCATACTCATAGCGTAGCAGTACCTCTCAGGAGCTCGAGAACTAGATCCTGCAAATTTGCATGATTGCGTTTAAGGCTTTACTGAGGTGACAACCTTTAGCTCTCTGCTCGCAAGAAGGTTTTCAGGGAAGACAACCATATTCACGCTGTGTGGCGTGTCTGCGGCTGATGGGATGATAAGCAGAGCTTGCGGGAACTTTAGTCGCCGCCTCGGCCTTGCCAGTCCCGATTCAACCTTTACTGACCAGTACATTCACGACAAGGGCTTGACCTCGTTGTATTCGGTATATACGCTTATTTTACCACTAGGAGATGGATAATGGCTAAGCCAATCAAAGAGACTCCCGTTCTGCGAGGAGAAGATGCGACGCGTTTCCAGCGCGAAGTCGCAGAAAATGAGCGACGAGATCACTCTGAATCGTATGCCAGAGCTCAAGCCGTTTACGATCGGTTTGCGTCTGGATTGCCGGGGTCAACTCATGTCTCGACTCGCTTGCGATAAACTCGTCTGCCTTGCTGTAGACTCTGATATTCCCTCCTTTGACTGTGGTGATACTGACCTGAACGAGTTCCTTTGGGACGACGCAAAGACGTACTTGGCTCAGCTTTTGGCAGTCACTTACTTGGTCATGGATAGCGACCAGCTTACCGCGTTCTTCAGCCTTTCCAACGATAAGCTGACTTGTGCTCCGGATGATGATGGTTCGAAGAGATTTTGGAACCGGATACAGCGGAAAATACCGAACGAGAAGCGGCGAAAAAGCTATCCGGCCGTTAAGATTGGTCGTTTGGGCGTTTGTGCGGACATGCAGGGAAGCGGGTTGGGACAGGAGATTCTTGATTGGTTGAAGATCCTTTTCTTAACGGAAAATCGAACGGGTTGTCGCTTCATCACGGTAGATGCATACAACAACGCCCGCACGATTGCTTTCTACGAGCAGAACGAATTCCGTTTTCTAACATCATCTGATGCAGAAGAAGACACGCGCCAGATGTATTTTGATCTGAAGCCTTTTGCCGACTTGATGCAGCAGACTGGGCAAGGTGCGGCCGGTGAAATTAAAGTCGATTCACGGCTTTTCAGGAACGAATAGGGACAGGCAAACTGTGCACAGACGTTGTAGCACCAGATTGTATCTGGGCTCGCCTGTAGCCCCAGACTGCGTCTGGTTTTCCGGGCTTTCAGATGGGCCCGCTTGATGGGCGGGAATACGTCATGCAATGACGCACTACAACGCACTACAACGCGCGACTCAGTCACGCACTACAACATGCACAGAAGGTGTGTCCCTTCTCTTTCCCTCTACCATTTCTTCCGTCATTTTCCCTCCCCCGCAGCTCAGCGGTTCCAAATTAGGAAATCTTCGAGTTGCGGGAGGGGCTTCGGACAT